>JAHFGV010000024.1:0-36868 GCA_023247255.1 Candidatus Omnitrophota bacterium
AGGAACGTGAAGTCCTCACTCTCCACCTTCTCGCGGCTCTCCAGATAGTTGAGCATTGACTGGAGATTCAGCACCTGGCCACGCAGGTTACAGATCACGAACTCCGCTTCCACCATCCTTTATCTCCTTTTCCTCTGCTCCTTTTGCTCTGGGTATAAGGGTTCGTTAAGAAATGACTGCATCCATTTGACCGGGGGCTTTTGACCCATGGCTGCGTTGCTCATCGCTTACATCCTCATCGAGGATGCTCGCTCTTCGCGCCTTGCCCTGAGTCAAAATCCCCACGGCCAAATAGCGCAGTTATTTCTTAACGAACCCTAAGTGTAGAGCAGGGGTGTCAGGCTGGTTTTACGGAACGGTAAGTTATCTGTAAGACGTGCAGGACACTAAAAGCAGCTTTGGCAGGTTTCAGGAAGGCGGGGCTTGAGCTTCGTTGAGAGAATCACTCATCGATAACGAACCGATACCCCGTTTTCTTGAGCGTCAGGATTCGGTTCGCTACCTCATCAAGCTTCTTGCGCAGCTGGCTGATGTGAAAATCCACTGTTCTGGTTTGTAGCTCTCGTGGATTCTTATAGCCCCACACTTTCTCCAAGAGCGCTTTTCGACTTAACGCTCGACCATTCGCCTCAATGAGGATCCTCAGCAGCTCAAACTCCTTCGAGGTCAACTCAGCAGCCTTGCCTTTGACGGTTACCAGGTACTTGCTCCAGTCCACCCTGAGCTCATCTATTTGAAAAACCTCTGCTTTTGAGGACGCGCTGGCTCGCCGAATAGCAACTCGTATCCTGGCCACCAGTTCTCTTGGACTGAAAGGTTTTGTCACGTAGTCGTCCGCCCCCATCTCGAGACCGAGAACTTTATCCGTCTCTTCCGACTTGACCGTCAGCATGATGATTGGAATGTGCCTCGTTTCCTCGGCCTGCTTCAATAGCCGGCACACTTCAAGACCGTCAAGTTCTGGCAGCATCCAGTCAAGGAGGATGACGTCGGGCAATTCCTGGCGAGCCAGCTCCATGCCCTTGACGCCGTCATCGGCGGTGAGGGTTCGGAAGCCTTCCTTGTCGAGGTTGTATTTTACTGCCTCAACGATGTTCTTCTCATCCTCGACGATGAGAATCTTGCGGTTACCATGGCCAAGAGCCCGCATTGTACCGGTGACAGATTTGACCTTTGGATCCGTCATGGCGTACCTCCTGTGTCTGGCAGGAGAGATTACATGAAGGCTGTCAGGATGGTACGAAGGTACCGTAAGATGTACGTAAGACTAACGAGGCATTAGGCAGAGACCAGGGAGGCAGGATGAAGAAGTGCTGGGGATGGTGAAGAAGGACGTCGAGCCCTCGTCGAGCTGGCTTTCAACCCACACGCTTCCACGCGTTGGCTCGGCGAGAGCGGGCCACGATCTTCTGGGGCGACAAGACGGGAATGCGCTCCGACCACCAAGCGGGCCGCTCCTACGGACGGGGGCAGACGCCCATCATTCCCGGTACCGGCAAGCGGTTCCGCTGCAACCGGCTCTCCGCCATCACCAACCGGGGCGCTTGGCATTCACGGTGTTCGAGGGGAGCTTCGTGACGGCGGTGTTCATCGGCTTCTTGCAGCGCTTGATCCGCCACGCGGGGCGCACGGTCTTCCTGGTCGTGGACGAGCATCCCGTACACGTCGCGGCTGGGGTGGAGCGCTGGGTGCAGCGTCATTGGCACCAGGTCCGGCTGTTCTTCCTGCCGGGCTACAGCCCGCATCTCAACCCCGATGAGCTTATCAATCAGGACGTCAAGACTAACGCCGTGGGTCGCAAGCGCCCCCGGCACAAAACGGAGTTGCTCGACAATGTGCGGCGCTTCATGTGGAGCACCCAACGGCAACCGGCGAAAGGCCGAAGCTACTTCAAGCACCCGGCTGTCCGCTACGCCGCCTGAAGTGTCAAACATTTTCTGCTCCCCGTAATAACACATGAAACTTGACACAACACGAGTGGCTTCTGTTTTTATCGGCTGCTGTCCTGATCCAGGGCTCGTCGTTGAGCTAGTCGGTATTGCAGGTCCGGTTTTATCTTTGATTCGGCAAGAGCGATCGCCTGTTCCAAATCCGAGAAGGACCCTTGTCGATCGCCTGAACGCCACTTGGCCTCCGAGCGTGTTTGGTAAGCCTGCGAATCCCCAGGACGAAGCAATAGTCCTTGAGTACAATCTGCAATCGAGTCCTGCCAATCGCCTCGGTTCAATCTTAGCCAGGCCCGCGCAAAATAGGCGGAGGCATCGGAATGATCCAGGGCAATGAGTCGGGTGTAATCGGCGATGGCTTCTTCCAGATTCCCTGTTTGCCATTGAAGGGACGCCCGATTGGCATAGGTTTCCGCCCGCGTCGGATCCAGGACAATCGCCTGGGTGTAGTCGGCGATGGCTTGAACACGATCTGCGATGCGCTGGTGCGCCAAGGCTCGATTGTGGTAGATCGACGCCAACTCACGAGTGGCCGGTTTCTGCCAACGCTTGAGTCCATCAGTATAATCGGTGATCGCCTGCCGGGGATTGCCTCGTTTAAGATGTACCCATGCCCGTTGCCAATAGGCCTGAGGTTTTGAAGGATCGCCCTCGATCGCCTGGGTGTAATCCGTCAGGGCCTCGGGCACATTGCCACTCACCCGGTGCGCATCGGCTCGACGCAAGTAGGCCTGGGCTAGGTTGGGATCGAGTTCAATGGCGTTTGTGTAGTCGGCGACGGCTCCGGTGAGATCCTGTTGTTGCTGACGGACATCCCCACGGTCCACATAGGCTTGCGCGGGATCATAGCGCAGCTCGATCTGTCGGGAATAATCGGCGAACGCTCCTTCTAAATCTGCGGATTGCTGACGGATATGGGCCCGTTGACGATAGGCTTCTTCCAGGTAAGGATTCAAAGCCAAAGCACACGTACAATCCTCGATCGCTTGATATAAATTTCCCTGGTGTCTTCGAACAGCGCATCGCGTCGCATAGGTTTCGGCGTTGGCGGGTTCCAGGCTCAACGCTTTTGTCAGATCAGCGATGGCTTGCGCGAAAGCCTCCTGTTGATCCCAAACCTTCGCGCGGTTCACATAGGCCTTTGCAAACGTGGGGGCCAGCTCGATGGCTTGCGTAAAATCAGCCAGCGCGCCTTCTCCATCTCCGGACTGAGCCCTGGCGATCCCTCGGTTGTGGTAGGCCTTGACGTGTGTAGGATCAAAAGCGATGGCTTGGGTGTAAGATTCGATTGCCGCCTGCCACTCATCGAGGTCATGATAACCGACACCGATGGCGTAAGCGGTCTCTGCCTCCGAGTCTGTCGCTGCGGCAGGTCCGCTGAGGCTCACCCAAAGGAGTCCGATCGATGTCAGGAAAATGAGCTTACACCAATCCCCATCTCGCAGGCTGCGGAAAAACCCTTCGTGGTTCTGGGTTGAGGGTTCAGGGTTCGGGGCAAATACACCACCGCTCGTCGGTGAGACGGGTCCTGGCCTATAATAAGCGACAGACTCAAAACGCCTGAGTCGGTAGCCAGTGACTGGTATTGTGTCATGTTTCATGGTTTATGTGTCCTGAAAAAGCAGAAAATAAATAGGCACCTCAAGTATGGTCAAAGGGCTCCTTTTGCTTTCCATGACTCATGACACATGAAACATGACACAGTTTTTCATGACACATGCCTCATGAAACATGGCACCATCCTCATTACTTCTCTTGGAATAGGACACAACACTCGGTCAACGCGTTGGCTATTTTTGCAAAAGCTAAACTCTAACGGTTTCATGACCATGGCCTGGTACGGCCACTTGAAGCATCTCAACGACAAACCGCTGGCTGTGGCGGTCCTGGTGAGTTGGGGGATTACCCTGTTTGAGTATATGCTGCAGGTTCCCGACGCTCTTGGAATTCAGGACACCGTCTGGCCGGTGGCCCTGTTGCCGATCGGCTATGCGGCCGAGACACCTGCCAGCACTGCCCGACGAGTCTTACAGGAAATCGTGGGTAACCTCTCCGGGATTCCCCATTTTTAAAAACTCGGCAGCGCCAGTTGAAATTGTTGAAAATACCGACGCGTTGCCTCAACAGCCGTAAAGCCCAGCACGATCAGCCAGAGAATCTCTAAGACCATCAGGATTGTCAGAATAATCTTTACCAACCTTGGAAATTGCGGGCTCTTCCACAATAACGGCAACGCCAATGGACCTAAGACCACTAAGAGCATCAACAGAACGAACCACCAGCGGTGATACCACTTCACTGAATCGATGTTAGGAGCAGGACTCATGGATTTTCTGAGCGGCAAGCTCCGCCGCGATCCGTGGGCTATCCATGGGAATGGGAATTATCGGATCGGAATCCCGGGTCCGCAGAATAGGAATCAACACCCATGCCCACGCGCCAAGCGCTGCCGCACACAACAGCCATCCTGAGCGAAAGCCGGTGAGCATCAGTTGCAAAGGGCCGATGGTCGTGGCAAGCAACGCGCCACTAGCGATGATCCACTGGATGAGGCTCAGTCGCCAGGAATCCCGGTGCGTTTTCGGATGCGCAACGATGCCCCAGAAGCCTGGCGGGTGGACTTGGTCGTAGAACCGTTTCAAGACGGGCTGAGCGACGGGGGCCGTGCCCAGGGTGATCGGCAGCCAGAAGATCGCGCAGGCTACCACCATGAACAAAAGCTCAATGAGCGACCCTTGTGGCCAGCCCAACCACTCAAGCACATAAGGACGGGCTAAAAGGACAGGAAGGCTTACGGTCATGGCTGCGATTTCGCTCCAAGGATTGATCCGCCACCAGAACCAACGCAGCAAATACACAGGGCCAATGCCGGCCGTGAGATTGAGGATCCCTGTGAAAGAACTGCCGATGCTTTGGTTGAACCAGGCGACGATCAGCGCCAACAAGGCAAGCAGCCAAGGCAACAGGCGTGCGACAAAAAGATAATGACGCTCACAAGCCCGCGGCTTAAGAAATCGCTTGTAGCCGTCGTAGAGAAGGTAGGATGCCCCCCAGTTGAGTTGTGTGCTCAGCGTCGATAGAAAGGCTGCAAAGAAAGAAGCGACCAGAATGCCACGCATCCCCAGAGGCAATAGCTGGGTGATGAGGCGCGGGTAAGCCCGTTCATGGTCGATGAAGGCATCTCCAGAGACTACACTTACCAATTGCGTATCCGGAATCAGTACAAGCGACGCCAGGGCGGTGAGCACCCAGGGCCAGGAGCGGAGACAATAGTGCGCGATGCTGAACCAGAGAACCGACAGCATGGCATGGCGCTCATTCTTACAGGAAACCAATCGCTGAACCAGGACTCCTCCACCGTCGGTGTTTTTCCATGCCCACCACTGCACCAGCATCAACCCCAAAAACCACCCAAAAGGCGATTCCAACAAGCTCATTGCGGATTCACTGGGTCCCGGTGGGAGGATCGCTAGCGTGCTTGCGGATAACTGATGCGATAGAGCCTTCAATCCTCCGACGGCCCCGACCGCATAGAACGCCAGGATTCCAGCACCGATCATGGCCCAGACGAATTGGAAGGCATCGGTCAGCACGACTCCCCACAATCCGGACAGCGAGGTATAGCAAGCCCCGAGCAACACGCAACCGATAATGGATGCTTCACGGTTGAGCCCGGTGGTTTCTTGCAGAACCTTGGTCATTCCCGTCACCGGCCAGACGCCGATGATGAAACAGTTGTACAGCAATCCCCAGTAGAGCGCCTTGAATCCTCGCAAGAAGGCTGCCGGTTTTCCACTGTAGCGCAGCTCGACCAGCTCCACTTCGGTGGTGACAGATGTCCGCTTCCACAGTTTGGAAAAAACAAAAACCGCAAGCATGCTGCTCAGGCCGAGCGCCCACACCTCCCAGCATCCCCACAATCCCCGTCGCCGGACCATCGAGGTTATCAACAAGGGTGTGTCCGAAGAGAAAGCCGTGGCTGCCATCGATGTGCCGGCCAACCACCAGCCCAGGGTTCGATTCGATACGAAATAGGCTTCGAGGCTTTGGCTTCCCACACGGCGAAGGCAGAGACCGAGCAGAAGACTGATGAGACAGAAGATCGCAACAAGGGTCCAATCAAACCAGTGCATGGAATGAGGAGGCTGACATCTGCGCTAATACATAAGGAACTAAGTCTTGCAACCATTACCCCTCACCTGTTCCCTCTCCCCTATGGGGAAAGGGGTGGGGTGAGGAGCGTTGGAATGACACAAAACTAATTTCTTTTGTATGAGTACTGTGTCATGTCTCTAAGATCCAGTACTCACGTCTGTTTCATGAGTCATGTGTTATGTGTCATGTGTCATGGAAAGCAAAAGGAGCGCTTCCCGGAGTAATGCTTCCCAAGACACAGGCCCTACGGGCACCGGTTGTCTCTGGCAAGTGGTTGATGCGTCCTTGAAAAGCGCGCAGCGCTAGAAACGCAAAGGCGATCGGTTCTTTGGCCTGCGCGGGAACGCCGTAATCTTCAATCGTGCGTACCGGAAGTGGTGCGAGCAATTCCCTCAAATGATGCATGAGGGTATGATTGCGCACCCCTCCTCCGCTGACGATGACCTGTGCCAAACGATCGGGGACGAATGCCCGGTAGCTTTCGGCGATGCTATAGGCGGTGAAATAGGTAAGCGTAGCCAGAAGATCCTTGGAGGGACGCAGCCGTTTTCTACTCAGGTGTTGGGCAATCCATTTTTCGCTGAACCACTCGCGACCGGTTGACTTGGGCGGTGGGCGATGGAAAAATGAAAACCGCCAGAGCCTACGGATGGCGGAATGATCGATACGCCCTCCTCGGGCTAGGCGGCCTTGAGGATCATAGCGCAGACGACCTTGGCTCAGCTTCTGCGCAATGCTGTCGATGAGACAATTGCCCGGCCCTGTATCGAAAGCCAAGGTTTTCAGGTTCTGTCCGACCACGGCCACATTCGCGATTCCACCGATGTTCTGTAGCGCCCGGGGCGGGCCGAGTCCGAAAAACACCTTGTCAAAGTAAGGCACCAGAGGTGCCCCTTCTCCTCCGGCAGCGATATCGCGGGTTCGGAAGTTGGCAACGACAGCGATGCCGGTACGATGCGCGATGATCGCTGGCTCGCCGATTTGAAATGTGGAAGCGATTCGATCTTTTGGACCATGGTAGAGCGTATGTCCGTGGGAACCGATGACCGTGACTCGTTCAGGAGCGACCTTCACCGAGTGCAGCAGGCTCAGGCTGGCTTGCGCCAATTTTTCTCCCAACGCCACATGGAGATGGGAAACCTCGCGTGCCGATAG
Source organism: Candidatus Omnitrophota bacterium (assembly GCA_023247255.1). Classification (GTDB taxonomy): domain Bacteria; phylum Omnitrophota; class Gorgyraeia; order Aquiviventales; family Aquiviventaceae; genus JAHFGV01. The sequence continues at coordinate 7,257 of JAHFGV010000024.1, forward strand.
CGTAGGTCCTCGACGCAACGTAGCGGAGAAAGATGGAGAATAAGCTTGTGTGCGGTAGGCAATGATCCGAAACCGACGATTCTCAAATCGCACCAAGGCGGCAGAGATCCCATCGGCAGAAGTTCCGGACATCAAGCCGACGGCCAATCGAGCAACGCGCTTCATATTCCCGGTAGCCTAGCAGGCTGCTGAAAAACTCATCTTCGCTGAAAACATGAGCATGAGGCACGGGGAACGAGACAGGGAACATTGGAATTGTCGATTGACGATCGTCGATCTTCGATTGAACAGCGGTTTTCAATCGAAAATCCAAAATCGACAATCGAAAATTCAAAGTCAGTTTCGTCGATCGACGATCGTCGATTTTCGATTGAACAGTGGACTTCCAATCGAAAATCCAAAATCGACAATCGAAAATTCCAAGGCAGTCTCATGATTCCCTGGAAGGAGATGAGTTACCGGTCCCACAGGCTCATCTTGTGGAGCTCCACAGCAGCCCGGACGCTGCCTGCGGAAGCTTTCAGTAGTTGAGCCGCTCGACGCTCGGAGCAGCCGGTGAGCAGGCGAATAATACGGCAGGCCCGTGCGCGCAGTTTGCGTGAAATCGGACGCAGATCAACCATGAGGTTTCCGGACGTTCGCCCCAAGCGCACCATCGTGCCAACGGTGAGCATGTTCAGCACGCGTTTGGTCGCGGTAGCTGATTTCAAGCGAGTCGATCCGGTTAGGATCTCGGGTCCGATGGGGATACGGATTCGCACCATCGCTGGAATCGGCGACCGGATGTTGCAGGTGAGCAAGATGGTTCTGGCCCCCAGGCGTGAAGCCTCTACCAGAGCGGCATCCACAAATGGGGTTACTCCGCTTGCGGTGATTCCCACGACACCGTCGGTGGGCTTCACTTTCTGACGAATCACTCGCCGAGCCTCAAGCCGATTGTCTTCGGCTCCTTCACGCGATCGGAAAACAGCGCCAGGGCCTCCGGCCATGATGGCTTGTATCAGGGAAGGCGAAGTATGAAAAGTGGGCGGACACTCGGCGGCCTCCAATACGCCCAAGCGGCCGCTGGTTCCTGCGCCGACGAAAAAAAGCCGGCCGCCTACCTTGAGAATCCGAGCGATGAGACGAATCGCACGGGCGATGGAGGGAAGTTTCCCGGCTACGACGCGCACGAGCCGGGCATCTTCCTGGTTCATCAATCGAAGCAATTGAAGAGTCGTCAAGTCGTTGAGGCGCTGGGTGAGTGGATGACGCTGCTCGGTTGGCAGGCTAGCATAGGCAGCGGTTCGCATGAGGATGAGGCAAGAATAACAAAACTGGCTCCCACAAGCAACAAACGATTGCTTACTATGAGGCAACTGTGGTACGCTGCGCAGCATGCGTTCGGCATCCATCGAGGAATCCGTCGGGGCTCAGTTGGTGGTGGGGCTCCCAGGCCCTGAGATTTCCAAGACGCTGCTGAAACAGTTACGTTCGCTCCATGTTCGTCAGGTGATTCTTTTCTCACGCAACATCGTATCGCTGAAGCAGGTCCAGGCGTTCATTCAACAGCTCAGGGAGAATTTGGACCGATCCCTCCTGGTGATGGTGGATCATGAAGGCGGGCGCGTGGATCGCTTCCGACACCTGAGGCAGGGATTGACGCATTTTCCCGATGCCATGAGTATCGGCGCCACCCAGACGCTGGCTGCGGTCAAGCGCCAGGGCAAGATCGAGGCCGAGGAGCTGAAACGGCTGGGCATTCGTATCAACTTGGCCCCTTGCGTGGATGTTCGTGTGGAAGGCTCAGATTTTGTGATCGGTGATCGATCCTACGGGTCACAACCGCACCGGGTGAGGAGGCTTGCCGTTGCCAGGATCCGAGGCTTGCAGTCACAGGGCGTCGCTGCTTGTGCTAAACATTTTCCCGGCTTGGGAGCCGTGCCGCGCGATCCGCACCGGAAGCTTCCCACAATTACGCTTTCCACCCCTGAAATCGAGCGGGTACATCTTGCACCCTTTTACGCGGCCATCCAAGCGGGAGTTTCCCTTATTATGTCCTCCCACGTTTGCTATCCGATGCTGGGCGATCCTCCTGGGCTTCCCGCGACTTTCTCCAGACGTCTGATCCATGACCGACTGAGAAAACGGATGCGATTCTGTGGTCTGGTTATTAGCGATGATTTGCAGATGGGTGCCCTGAGTCCGCTCGGAGATTTGCCCACCGCAGCCATTCGAGCCATCGAGGCTGGCCACGATTGGATCCTGATCTGCAAGCATCTGGCCGACGCCCAGAAAACGTTTGACGCGCTTTGCCGTGCGTATGGCCGAGGACATCTGAGCCAGGATGCGTTGGACGTAACGATGAATCGGATTGAGCGGTTTCATCGTCAATACAATCACCGACCTATCCCGCCAAAGTGATAGGGATAGCGTCCTAAGAGTGCGTCCCAGAATCTCCCGTGCCCTGCGATGGGCCTAGCTGCGAGACCCGCAAGGCGCGAGGATCGCCGCGTACCAGCTCCTGCGGTACGCAAGCGACGAGCAACGCCGCGGGACGACGCAGATCGGCCCAGCCAATGGGCAGACTCAGGGTTGCGGCACCAGACGGCCATCTGCGGCGTCGCTTCTCCTCGACGTACCACGGGGGGTACGCCGTCATCGTCGCTCCTTGCATCTGGCCGTCTGACGCCACAACGCAGGGTACGCGAGATTCTGGGACGCACTCTGAGAGGGTCAAACATGGAAGCACTCCCCCTACGTTGTAAGGTTCCAAGTGCTTGGCACCGATGGTGGTTGGCATGCCTTTTAGTGACAGCGGTCGTCTTTCCGCTTCAGGCTCAGGGAGAATTGCTCCGCGACGATCCTCAACAGCTCGGGTGGGAGGAGCTTTCGACCAGCTACCGAGTCTTCTATCAACAAAAACAGTATGAACGCGCCTGGGTTCTGGCGCAAGAAGCCTTGCGTCTGGCCGAACAGTATTTTGGGCCGGACCATCCCTACGTGGCGCAGACCCTGAACGATTTAGGGTATCTGTGTCAACAACAAGGAAAAATCCAGCAGGCTGAGATGCTACACCAAAGGGCCCTGGCTATTCGGGAAAATATGACGGAGACGTTCGGCGTGGACAAGCAGGCAGCGGTGGTACAGTCGTTGAGCAACGTGGCCAAACTTTACCAACTTCAGGGACGCTACGCGGACGCCGAGCCCTTGCTCAGACGGGTCCTTGATCTTTTGCAACAGCGTACGGGGCCGAATCATCCCTCCATCGCTGCAACCCTCTACTATCTGGCGCAAGGCGCTCAGGCGCAAGATCATCTCGAAGACGCACAGACGTTATTGCAACAGGCGGTGGCTATCTTGGATCGCTATCCGCAGGCACGCTATCCCGATAGCGTTCAGGTTCTGGAGACCTACGCCGCCGTTTTGCGTAAGCGAAACCGTTTTCAAGAAGCACAGATGATTGCAAAGAAAGCGGAAACCCTACGCTCCCTTAGGCGCTTGACAGAGGATTGAAGAAACCGGCCTTGTGTTTGCGAACCCTCATGGATGCTTGTGCGTGTCATCTCGGGAGGACAAACGGGAGTGGATCGGGCCGCGTTGGATGTGGCGCTTGAATGCGGCCTTCCTTAGTAGTGGGGGCTGGTTCGAAGGACCGCAGGGCGGAGGATGGCCCCTTGCGTTGCACTACCCACTCAAGGAAACGCCTTCTACAGACTATGCGCAACGGACAGACTGTGGAACGTGCGGAACGCGGATGGCACGCTCATCCTCAACATCGGATGCACGGACAATGGGTGAAAGTCCTGTTTGTAGGACAAAGAGCGGGTGTGATAGAGTTTTCTCATGAAGAAAGACGCGCGGGTTCAGAAGCAGACCAGCCGGCCAGGGCATTCGTGGATACGACGAGCGTGGTTCGACCTTCGCTACGTTCGGAATGAATCCCGGCGCTCCTATCGGATGGCCTTTATCCTATTCTGGTCGATCCTCCTTTATTTCTTCTTCCAGCGATACGTCGTGGGGATAGGGTTTGTCACAGAACAGAGCATGCTTCCGCTGATGCCTCCAGACAGTTGGTTCTTGGTCAACAAGTACCTTTATCGGTTTGAGCGGCCCAGACACGGAGACATTGTAGTCGTGCGATGGTTGGTGGAAACTGAAGAAGAACGGTATGTCAAACGCATCATCGGACTCCCCGGCGATGCGATTTGGATACACGCTGGGGAGGTATTCGTGAACGGTCGTCTTTTATCCGAATCTTATGTGATTGGGAAAACCTACCCGGATATCGGCCCGCTATTCATAGCCGCCAGCACCTACTTTGTGATGGGGGACAATCGGACAGAGAGTGTGGATAGCCGGTTCTTCGGTCCTGTGTCGCTGAGTCAGATTGAGGGCAAGATCGCTTCCGATAGGTGGTTTTCATTCTGGTAAATCATCGAATCCACCAGGTACACTTAAGAAACAGAAACGGCTCCATACCCGATTTTTCTCGAACCTTTCTCACGGATGGCCGATGGGTCTTTCCGAAAACGCTGAGATAATTACCGGACAGCCGCACCGCACTGACGGATTTTCTTCCCCCGTTTCCTTCGAACATCCGCGACCTTGCGAAGTTCCTTGCCTTTGGCTTACAGACCCCCAATGGCTGGATTTGAGTGAGCAAATCCTGAATCGCTTACGGGGGCGAATGACCCTCATTCAACCGGCGGCTGAGCGGCGTCAGAAAATCATCGAAGCGCTCGAAGCGTTGTACGACGAGCCCGATCATCCTCACCTGCTGGTTTTGCCTTCGCAAGCGGCGCGCGATGATTTTGTGGAGCAGTTTCTCTCTTACGATCTCATCGAAGATCTTCTGCATGATCCGACGGTCGAAGATATCATGATCAATGGGACAGAATCGATCTTTGTCCACAAAACCGGGCAAGGTTCCGTCAGGATCGATCGGCGATTTCCGACCACGCGCGCCTTAGCGGTGTTTGTGAAGAAACTGGTCATCCTGGCCGGTCGTTCGGAGGTGGACCCGCTCAATGATGTCGAGCTAGCCGGTATCCCAGGACGGGTGAACATCGCCCAGTCGCCCTTTGGTCCGCAGATTACCATCACGCGCGCCAAGGAGCAGCCGTTAAGTATCGTGGATCTCATCCGCAGTGGCATGCTGACGGAGGAGCTAGCGGCACAGTTGTGGGTTTACGTCGAAGGGCTTTGCGTCAAGCCGGCCAACCTGGTGATTTCCGGCGGTCCCGGTTCGGGTAAGACCACTCTGCTGAATGCCTTGTTCAGTTTCCTGCCTTCCTGCGAGCGCCTCGTGGTTATTGAAGATACCCTCGAGTTGAATACCCAGTTTGTGGAGAATTGCTCGCGACTGGAGAGTTGCCGACGGGTCAAGATGGCGGCGCTGGTCAAGAACAGCCTGCGCATGCGTCCGGACCGCATCGTGGTGGGAGAAGTCCGAGGGGAGGAAGCGCGCGATCTCATGACCGCGGTTAACGTGGGTAAATACTGCCTGGGAACCTTGCATGCCTCCACGGCGCGGGAAACAGTGATGCGTCTTCAGAATGAACCGATGAATGTACCGCCTCTTTTAGTCAGCCTGGTAGATGTTTTCGTCATTCTCCGTCGGCTGATGAAAGGAAATACCGTTACGCGGGTAGTGGGCGAGGTCGTGGAGACTGCGGGATTGGAGCAAGGAACGGTCTTATTATCGAGCCTGTGGACATATGACGTGGGTCGTGCCCGGTTAGTAGAATCCGCACCGGGTAGCGTGTATCGCGAACGCCTGGCACAGGCAAGCGGGCTTTCTCCCATTGGGGTGATGGAAGAAACGCTCCGACGAACCCGGCTGTTGCGATTGATGCAACGGCAAACGCCCCCGAGTCCTATCGACCAAGTAGCCCGTATCTGTCAGCAATACCTCAAAGATCCCGAGCAAGCCGTCAAGAGCTTGGGCGGTACGATGAAACAACTCCTCAAAGGCTGACGTTCTGTCATGACACATAACATGAAACACAGCACTACAGGTTCTTGCAAAGAGTCGTCACAATCAGGTAAGGTTATCCTTGTGTGTTGCCTGACTCCAATAGGTGGGAAGGAGGTGTTCGGTAGATGCACAAGAAACGGCGCTTAGTCAGACGCAAGTCGGCCAAGCGACTCCACCGCAGGAGTCGACGGTAAGAAACATCGGTTGTGCATTTTCTTTACGGACGCCCCGCCCAGAATTGGCGGGGCGTTGCATTTAGGACGATTCCCAAACGTCTCGCCCTGCTATATGCTATAACTGTAGTCTTGCAAAACCTCAGCTATAACTGGGCTTTTGCAAAAATAGCCAACGCGTTGACCGAGTGTTGTGTCATGTCCCAAGAGAAGTAATGAGGATTGTGCCATGTTTCATGAGTCATGTGTCATGAAAAAAGCAAAAAATAAACAGGCATCTCAAGCACGGCCAAAGTACGCCTTTTGCTTTCCATGACTCATGACACAGACGTGAGCGCTGCCACTAATCTCGATGCATCTTGCAAAACCTCAGCTATAAGTATGGTTGCATCCATGGTCATGAGCCGATCAACCCCTCTAGGTGTTGCACTTACTTATTGAACTTGGGATCGAAAATCCAAAATCGACAATCGAAAATTCCCAGGCAGTGTCATGATTCCTTGGCAGGGGCGGACTTGCCAATGCCACAGGCTCATCCTTTGGAATTGACGATTGTCGATTTTCGATTGAACGGCCGTCTTCCAATCGAAAATCCAAAATCGACAATCGAAAATTCCAAGGTGTGGGAGTGCCGGTGCCACAGGCTCATCCTGTGGGGCTCCACGCAGACGTAAACAAAATGCCTCTACGAGATCGTTTTCTTTCCTTAGTACCTATCGAAGGCTTCGAGACACGTTACGCTAGCGAGATCTCGCAAGAGACCTTCTTCGGATTCCCCTTGGCAGCCATTGTCAGCGCAGAAGAAAACCTGAGGTCATCGCAGGTGCCTTCGATAGCCTACTTCTCAATGGAATATGGTTTATCGGCGACGACCTACAACGCGATGACACGAACCGGGCCGATCAGTCCCAAAAACGAGTCCGAATCCCACCGGGTGTTTTCGAACCTCCGGGCGATGGACTACTACCTTGTGGTTGAGGCAGCGCACCGACTGGATCTTCCGATCTACAGCGGGGGGCTGGGGGTCCTGGCCGGGGATACGCTCAAGAGTGCTTCTGACCGTGGGGTGTCTCTGGTTGCTGTCGGGATTTTATGGAATGAAGGCTACTTCCACCAGAATTTCTGGTTCAAGGATGGACAAATGCCCCAAGCGGATGAGTGGGATCCTGCAACGTACCCCGGTCTGATTCCCCTATCGGTTCAGGTGGCCATTGAGCTGAAGAAGGAAACGGTTCACCTGCGGCTGTGGAAATACATGGTCTACAGCGTGGATCGAACACACGTTGTTCCCTTGGTGCTGCTGGATTCCAACGTCGAGTCCAACAGTCCCTCCGCCCGTGTGTTGACCAGTCAGCTGTATCGCAGCGACAACGCCCACTGGAAGCTGATGCAACGGACGATTCTAGGCATCGGGGGAATGAAAGCCCTGGCGGCTTTAGATTATCGCATCGAGCGCTTTCACTTAAACGAGGGACACGCCGCTTTAGCTTCTCTCGAATGGGCCAAAGGGCGCACGGATGCGCCGATCGAAGAAGACCCCAAGGCCCCTTTTGTTTACACCTGCCATACGCCTGTTGCCGCCGGACATGACCGGTTTCCTTTGATCCTGATCCAGGAGATGCTGGGATCGGAAGCCTGCCGTTGGCTGAGCCGCTTCGGACAGGATGTCGAGGACGAGAAATTAATCAACTTCACTCTCCTGGCCATGAATACCAGTCGGCAGATGAACGCCGTTTCAAAGAAGCACACGGAAATCACCCGATTGCAATTTCCCCATATTCGCGATCGGATTCATTCGATCACCAACGGCGTCCATTTGCCTACATGGATTTCTCAGCCGGTTGCGTCCGTCTTGGATCGCTTTACCGAGAGAATCGGCGATTGGCGCAGGCAACCGGAGAGTTTGCGCAACGTCCAGTCGCTGGTTTCGGATTCAGATTTCCGAAGAGGAATCTGGGACGCCCATCAAACCAACAAACAGCTTTTGTGTCAACTTCTCAAGAGATGGAACATTCAACCACACGCATTCACCCTAGCTTGGGCCAGGCGGATCGCCGCCTATAAACGGCCCAGCCTTATTTTGCACGACGTCGAGCGGCTCTTGGCGATCGCAAGGAAGGTTGGTCCCATCCAACTGTTGGTGGCTGGCAAGGCGCACCCGAATGACGATTTGGGGTTCACGCATATTAACGAGATGCTTTCAGCAATCGATGGGCTCGAATCCCACAGGGATGATGTGCGGGTGGTAATGCTGGAGAACTACGACACTTACATCGCAAAGCTTTTGGTCAGCAGCGTCGATGTCTGGCTCAATACGCCCCTACCGCCTTTTGAGGCCTCAGGAACCAGTGGCATGAAAGCGATTGCCAATGGGGTGCTTCAGTTATCCACTCTGGATGGTTGGATGGTGGAGGCGGCACAGCAGCCTGTGGGGTGGATCTTTGGATGGCAACACAAGATCGAGGAGCCTATCGACGAACGAAACCTGCGCTTGACGCAAGACGCGGCCAGTTTATACGAGGTACTGGAGGAGGTGGTCGGGCTTTATTATCAAACCCACATCGGCGATCGAGTGGTTCTTGAATCCGAGTGGGTTACTCGGATGATTACTGCGATCGCTGCTGCCAGTGTGTTTAACACCGACCGCATGGTAGCACAGTATGAAACTAATATCTGGGGGTTGCGACCCGTCCTTCCTTAGGGTTCGTTAAGAAATGACTGCGCTATTTGGACGTGGGGATTTTGACTCAGGGCAAGGCGCGAAGAGCGAGCATCCTCGATGAGAATGTAAGCGATGAGCAACGCAGCCATGGGTCAAAAGCCCCCGGTCAAATTGATGCGGTTATTTCTTAACGAACCCTTAGTGCCTTTACGATCAGCCCCATCCGGATAGATGGAAGTGCCACAACCGTAAGGCCGTGGGGAATCCATGCGTAATAAGAAAAGACGGCTGACCCTCACGGGACATTTGGAAGAACTGCGCTATCGACTGGCGATTTGCCTTGCGGCATTTCTTTTTGGATTCGCGATCAGCTTGACTCAGGCGACGCGTCTGATCGTTTGGCTGCGACGACCGGCCGAGCCCTACGTGACGCATTTCGTTTTTTTTAGCCCGACCGAAGGGTTGATGGCCTATGTCAAGGTGGCCGTGTTATCGGCTCTTTCGTTGTCGCTGCCTGTGGTGTTGTGGCAGGTGTGGGCGTTCCTGCGCTTGGGGCTCACAAAACGGGAGAAGTCTTACGGCGGGGTATTTGTGGGGTGGGGGACGGTGCTTTTTGCCCTGGGGGTGGCCTTTGCATACGGCATTCTTCTGCCGGCATCTTTGAAAGTGTTGTTGGGAATCGGCAACCGTTTGCTTCAACCGGTCCTGTCGATCGACCAGTATTTATCCTTTGTGATCACACTCACCGTCTGGTGCGGAGCGATTTTTGAGTTACCGGTTTTGCTTTGGTTTCTTGCGAAAATCGGGATTGTCACCCCCGAATGGTTGCGCCAGCAACGGCCCATGGCCATTCTGGGAATGGCTATCGCATCCGGGCTTCTGACACCGACGACCGATCCCGTCAATCTGATCTTAATGATGGTCCCCATGGTGGTGCTTTATGAAATCTCCATCGCCTTGACCGCATGGGGTTTCCAACAGGCACAGAATCGTTCTCGGATGCCGAAAAACTCGTCTTCGCTGAAAGCATGAGGATGGCCCCGCAAGGGGAATCAAAAACAGGGCTGAGGAAGTCAAGACTAGGGGCAAGGGAAGTGGGGCGGGGGAAGTGCAAATAATCTTTTACTATTCTCCCTCACCCCACGTCTCTTGCCCCGTTCTCCTGTCTTTAACTCCCTGCCCCGTGCCCCTGTCTTTGGGACGAAGCAAAGCTCGGGGGCACAATGACGGGATTGATTGGGCGCGACTGTGGGCATACAGGCTGACGTTTATGTCCTAAAAAACGGCTAACTCGCCGTTTTTTAGGAGCTCAGTCCGCCAAAGCGGGTCAGCCCCTCTTTCTCGACGAGAAATCGGAATCTTCTGGGACCTTTGGGCATCTTGCACAATCGTACCTAAAAGAAAGCTTCATGCAAAACCCATTCTACCGTCGGTACCGTAATTACTCATAGCCGTGATTCAGGATGTGTTATCATAGTGTCCATCATGACCGATCCCTCTCAAGATTTCGGAGGATTGCGAGTGGTATCTTTTGAGAGCCGGCGCGCGGAGGCGATGCGGACCTTGATCCGCAGGCATGGAGGCCAGGCGCTGGTGGCTCCTTCTATGCGCGAGATACCCCTTCAAGATCAACAGGAGGCTTTTCAGTTCGCCCAGAGGCTTTTCGCCCATACCATCGACGTCCTCATTTTGCTGACCGGCGTAGGAACACGGACGCTCATCGAGATACTCGAAAGCCGCTACCCAAAGCCGAAGATTGTCGAAGCCCTTTCCAACCTGACATTGGTGGCACGGGGGCCGAAGCCGATCATCGCATTAGGTGCGGTGGGATTGAAACCCACCCTCACGGTGCCTGAGCCGAATACCTGGCGCGATCTTTTGGCGACCCTCGATGCGAAATTAAAACTCAAAGGCCTGTGTGTCGCCGTTCAGGAATATGGCGTTTCCAACGTCGAGCTGCTCGACGGACTTTCCTCGCGCGGGGTGGAAGTCATTCGTGTCGGGGTATACCGCTGGGCACTGCCCGAAGATATCGAGCCGTTGCGTCAAGCGATCCAGGCCGTGTGCCACGGCCAAGCGGATGTGTTGCTCTTTACCTCAGCCCAACAGATCGAACATGTCTTGCAAGTCGCCCGATCCATCGGTGTAGAATCGAATTTCCAGAAGGCCACGTCGCAATGTGTCGTGGCTTCCATCGGGCCCATCTGCTCGGAGGCGTTGGGCCAGCATGGCCTTGCAGCGGATGTGGAACCAACGCACCCGCACATGGGGCCGCTTTTGAGCGAGGCCGCGAAACGCTCTTGGACGATCCTCAAACATAAACGCGATAAAGCGTGATGATTCGGTGCCCCATCTGTCAACGGACATTATCCGCTTCGGGCCAACATCCCTATGCGCCGATCTGCTCGGAAGCCTGTCGCCGCGAGGCTTTAAGACGCACCGGTGTCAGCGTTGCGCAACAAGAAGACCCCGAGCCGGGTGAGTCCCAGGCCCAGTTTGAGCAGTTGAGAGCGACTCACCTGTACTGTCCGGTTTGTCGCCGCTCGATGCCGACTCAGGAACGCCTTTTGCTCACCTTGACGGACGGCGATCTCTATGGCTACCGTTGCGTCCAGTGTGGCGCCGACGTGGGGACCAAGACAGAACGACGCTCACGTTGACAGGAGAACACCATCGATGAGTGAAGCGAGTTTTCGAGTGGAGCGCGACAGCCTGGGTGAAGTGCGCGTGCCCAAAGAAGCCCTCTATGGGGCGCAGACCCAGCGAGCGGTGGAGATTTTTCCCCTCAGCGGATGGCGATTCCCACGCAGCTTCATTCGAGCCTTAGGAATGATCAAGGAAGGAGCGGCTATCGTCAATCAAGACCTCGGCTTTTTGGATTCAGGAATGGCCGCTGCGATCCGCCAGGCGGCTCAGGAAGTGGCTGAAGGCAAACACGACGATCAGTTCCCGCTGGATATTTTCCAGACAGGCTCCGGCACCAGCACCCACATGAATGCGAACGAGGTGATTGCGACACTCGCCACGCGCCACTGGGGTCGGCCCGTTCATCCCAACGATCACGTCAACATGAGCCAAAGCAGCAATGACGTGATCCCAACGGCCATTCATGTCAGCGCGGCGTCGGAATTGATGGAGCAATTGCTTCCGGCCCTGCAACACCTGAAGCAGACGATACACGATAAAGCAGCGACGGTGGAGCACGTGGTTAAAAACGGCCGCACGCATTTGATGGATGCGCTGCCGATTCGCATGAGCCAGGAGCTGCGTGGTTGGAATGGTCAGATCGCACAGGCTCAGGATCGCATCCAAGCCAGCTTTCCTCGGCTTTTGTCCTTGGCCATTGGAGGGACGGCGGTGGGTACAGGAATCAATGCGCATCCTGAATTTGGCAGGCGCGTCGCGGAATATCTGTCCAGCAAGACGGCTCTGGGCTTTGTTGCCAGCTCCAATCCCTTTGAACAGATCAGCAGCCAAGACGCCGCGGTTGAAATCAGCGCTCAGCTTAAAGGGATCGCCGTCAGTCTCACCAAGATTGCCAACGATCTGCGTTGGATGAACAGTGGGCCTCATTCGGGTCTTGCGGAAATCGTCCTGCCGATTCTTGCGCCAGGAAGCAGCATCATGCCAGGCAAGGTCAACCCGGTGATTCCGGAGGCTGTGCTAATGGCCTGCGCGCAGATCATCGGCCAGGATTTGATTGTAACCCTTGCTGGGGGGGCGGGTAACTTTCAACTCAACACGATGCTTCCGATCGTTGCGTACAACCTGCTCTGTAGCATCAGACTGCTGGCCAACAGCACTCGTCTTTTAGCCGACCGGGCGATTCGGGATTTCGTGGTCAACGAGGCTCGCATAGCAGAAGGGGTCTGTCGCAACCCGGTTCTAGTGACAGCTTTGAATCCCATGATCGGGTATGAAAAAGCAGCGGCTATCGCCAAGCGTGCGGCTGCCGAGGGCCGTCCCGTAAAAGACGTGGCTGCGGAGATGACTTCCCTGAAACGTGAAGATCTGGAACGTCTGTTGGATCCAAAGACGTTGACGCAAGGCGGGATTTCACCTTCTCCGAATACCTCCTAACAACGACTCAGAACGAGGAATTTACGATTTCCGATTGTCAATTTTCGATTGCACGTACTGTGCATAGTAAAAAATCGACGATTGGCTATCAATATCTATGGAGGGATGTTAAAGCAGAGGCAGGTAGGTTTTGAGTTCGTAGTCGGTGATGGCACGACAGAAGCGGTCGTATTCAATTTTTTTGTTCTTGAGAAACGAGCGAAAAACATGTTCACCCAGGCTCCGTCGCAACAGTTGACTTCCTTCCGCACGCTCAATCGCCTCACCCAGGCTTGCCGGTAGTTTGGCAATCCCCCGGCGTACACGCTCCTCATCCGACAGCTCAAAGACGTTCTCCTCAACCGGAGACGGTGGCGTTTGTTTGCATTCAATCCCCTCAAGGCCCGCTGCAAGGATCACGCTGAATGCCAGGTAAGGGTTACAGGCCGGATCCGGAGAGCGCAGCTCAATCCATGTCGAGGATTCCTTTGCGGGTTTATACCTCGGGATGCGGATGAGGTCGGACCGGTTATGTTTGGCCCACGTCACATAGACGGGCGCCTCAAATCCAGGAACCAGCCGTTTGTAGGAATTGACCCATTGATTGAGCACCAAGGTGATTTCCGGAGCATGCCTCAAGAGACCCGCCAAGAACTGACGCGCCACCTTTGAAAGATGCGCGCGATCATTGGCGTCAAAGAAGGCATTGCGCTCGCCGCGGAACAACGACAGGTTGATATGCATTCCGGATCCGTTGCGATCCGCAATCGGTTTTGGCATGAAGCTGGCGTAGACCCCGCGCTTGAACGCGATTTCCTTCACCACCAGTCGGTAGGTCATCACGTTATCGGCCATCGTCAGAGCGTCGGTATAGCGGAAATCAATCTCATGCTGGGAAGGCGCCGCCTCATGGTGGGAATACTCAACGCCGATGCCCATCTCTTCCATGGCGAGGATGATGTCGCGCCGAAGATCGGAAGCGCAGTCTAGCGGAGTCAGATCGAAGTAGCCACCGGTATCCAAAACGGCTGGGGCCTCGGTGCTTTTAAAGAAAAAGAACTCCAGCTCCGGTCCCACATAGAAGGTATAACCGTCCTTGTTAGCTTTGGCGAGATTATTTTTAAGGACATGCCTAGGATCCCCTTCAAACAATTTACCCCCCGGATACCGGATGTCACAGAACATTCGAGCCACTGCGTTCTCCGTCGGCCGCCAAGGTAACAGGGTAAAGGTGTTAGGGTCAGGCATGGCGATCATGTCCGATTCATCAATGCGGGCAAATCCTTCGATGGCCGATCCGTCAAAGCCCATTCCTTCTTCGAGGGCCTCTTCCAACTGATCAATCGTGATCGCAAAACTCTTGAGGAAGCCCAGAATGTCGGTAAACCACAAACGAATGAACCGGACGTCATGTTCCTTGGCAAGGCGCAGGACGTACTCTTTACTTTTGTGTGAAGACGGGACGGGACGTTTGGATTGAATCGCTGGCGTCATGGTTAGCTTCCGCGTTGAAAAAGAAAACGGGGCGTTTCTCTATCGCCCCGTTTTCTCCTATCGGGTTTCTAATACAAACGAATTATCTTACGCGACAATGCCAGAGGATAATTCGTTTGTATCATACGATAAAACATCTTGTTGCGTACAATACAAACGCACGCAATGTCTCAACAATAAGTCCGTTTGTAAGTTGAGGGAACTATCAAACGTCGAAGTACAGGTAGAACTCATAAGGATGGGGGCGCAAGCGGACCTTTTCAATCTCCTGCCGCTTATACTCCAACCATACCTCAATCACATCCTTAGTGAATACATTTCCTCTCAGGAGGAAGTCATGGTCTCGCTCCAGGGCATTGAGGGATTCCTCAAGAGAGCCTGGAACCTGTTTCGGCGCACGATCCGGTGGCAACTCGTAGATGTTTTCATCCACTGGGTCTCCGGGATCGAGACGGTTTTGGATCCCATCCAAACCGGCCATCAGCATGGCGGCGAAGGTGATGTAAGGATTGCACGACGGATCCGGTGCACGAAACTCGACGCGCTTGCTCTTGGGATGCGGGGTGTAAACCGGAATTCGGCAGATAGCCGAGCGGTTCCTCGCGGAGTAGGCCAGGTTGACCGGCGCCTCATAGCCCGGAACCAGACGCTTGTAGGAATTGGTCGTCGGTGCTGCAAAGGCCAGGATGGCCGGCGCATGTTTGAGCAGCCCGCCGATGTACCATTTGCACATCTGGCTGATCAGGGCGTAGCCTGCTTTGTCGTAGAAGAGGTTCTTACTCTCCTTGGTCAAACTCTGATGGGTGTGCATACCGGAGCCATTGTCGCCGAAGAGAGGCTTGGGCATATACGTCGCGACCTTGTTGTGCTTGCGGGCGACGTTCTTGATGACATACTTAAGCATCAGCAGCCAGTCGGCCATCTGGGTGAGCGTGCCATAGCGCATGTCGATCTCGGCCTGCCCGGCGGTGGCCACTTCATGGTGATGCTTCTCAACCGGCACCCCTGCAGCACGGGCCTTGTTCATGATCTCGCTGCGGATGTCCTGGAAGATATCGTGTGGCGGAACCGGGAAGTAGCCTTCCTTGAATCGGGGCTTGTAGCCAAGGTTCGGCTTCTCATCGCGCCCGGAGTTCCATTCTCCCTCGATCGAATCCACGTAGTAGTAGCTGGAATTCTCGGTGGAATCGAAGCGGATGTCATCGAAGATGAAGAACTCAGGCTCCGGCCCCCAATAGCTGATATCCGCGATGCCGGTTTTCTTCAGGTAAGCCTCGGCCTTCTTGGCAATATAGCGCGGGTCTCGGCTATAGGGTTCCTTCGTGAGTGGATCGAAGATATCGCAAATCAGGCTGAGGGTCGGGATCTCGCAGACTGGATCCATGACCGCTGTGGAGGGATCCGCAAACAGGTTCATGTCGGATTCGTGAATCTTCTGGAAGCCGCGGATCGATGATCCATCAAAACCAATTCCATCTACCCAGATGCCCTCCTTTGCACTCTGAGCGACCTCCTCAACGGGGATCGAGAAGTGCTGCCAGAGACCCGGCAGGTCGTTGAACTTCAGGTCAACGACCTGAATGTTGTGCTGACGGATGATCTGCCAGACCTTCTTGACCGCTTCCTCAGAAATCCCTGAAGCCGGTTTGGAATTACTCGTTTCGCTCGAAACACCGGATGCTCCACGGCTTTGGGCAAGACGAGATGCTGATTGACGCTGAGAAACACTGGCCCTGGGCATGACTAGAACCTCCTCTGTTCACTAGAGTATAGTCTTGCAAAACCTCAGTAGTAATTTATTTTTCCCCCGTACCATCGGTGCTTGGCACCGGAGAGACAGGCGTAATGACCAACCCCAGTGTGTTTTCGACAGAGCATTCTACACCGGAAATCAAAAAAAACTTCCCAGCAATTCCTGGCGTCTCTCTCGACTAAGAGCGCTAAAGAGCGCCTTCACCTCTTTCTGCAGTTCGGATGCGGATCACCTGCCCCACATCAGAGACGAAAATCTTCCCATCGCCAACAGCGCCGGTCTGTGCGGCTTTCACGATGGCCTGGATGATCGTTTCCGCATCAGAATCACTGACGATGATCTCCAGCTTGACCTTCGGCAGGAAATCCACACGGTAGGTCTCCCCACGCCATTGCTGGGTAATCCCCTTTTGCTTGCCGTGGCCTTCGACTTCCGTCACCGTTATCCCGGGATAGCCAACGGATTCGATCGCCTTGCGGACTTCAGTGAGTTTTTCAGGGCGGATCACCGCCTCAATCTTTTTCATCGTCGCACTCCTGACTTTGGAATACCCCATCCCTTCCTGCGTTAAGACCTGGCTCATCGATTACCTCCTGGCCGGTTCGATTACGCCGGCGGATGCTTCAGCCAAGATGGGCAATGGGGTTTCCGAGTGCTTATCCAGCTTGATTCCAACGTAGCCTGGGACACCCATCTCTGGAACATCGAGTCCGCCCAACTCCACAGCGGGTTCCACTCGATTGCCGACCAGCACGTCAATGAGCTTGAAGACAATCAGTGAGATCAATCCCACGTAGATGAAATTCGCCGCAACCCCGATGCATTCAGCAATAAACTGTGAAGAATCTCCATAGAAGAGCCCCTTCACCGTTCCTGCCACACCGTTCCACCCATCGCCATAGGTGCCATCGGCAAAGAGCCCAAGGGAGAGCACTCCCCAAGCCCCGCAGACCCCGTGAACCGAGATGGCGCCGACTGGATCATCAACCTTGAGGATTCGCTCAATAAAGAACACCGACTCGACAACGAGCACTCCGGCAATCAATCCAATCAAGCAGGCACTGATGGAATTGACAAACGCACAGGGGGCCGTGATAGCTACAAGCCCTGCCAGCATGCCGTTGCACATCATGCTCGGATCAGGCTTCTTACTCCTGATGAGCCACATCCAGAGCATCGCGATGACGGCTCCCGTCGCGGAAGCCAGCATCGTATTCGTGGCCACAATGGCAATGCGCAGGTCTGTTCCAGCGAGCGTCGAGCCAGGATTAAACCCAAACCACCCGAAGGCCAAGATGAAGGTTCCGATAATGGCCATCGGAATGCTGTGCCCAGGAATCGGATTGGGGCTTCCGTCCCGATTGTATTTGCCAATACGGGGGCCGATGATCCATGCCCCAACCAGGGCAATCACCCCACCGGTCATATGAACAACCGAGGAACCGGCAAAGTCCACGTGCCCATGACCCAGCCCAAAGTTCTGTCCTAACATCGCCAGCCATCCACCCCCCCAGACCCAGTTGCCGAAGATCGGGTAGATGATCGTGCCGACCGCCCAGCCGTATAAGAAGAACGCTATAAACTTCCACCGCTCGGCCATGGCACCGGTTGGGATCGTCGCTGTGGTGTCCATAAACACCATCTGGAAGAGAAACAGCGCAAAGACCGCCACATCATAACCGGTCCCCATGAGGAAGAAGCCCTTCCCGCCAAAGAGCCCGAAGGCCTTTCCAAAGAGGGTGATCGTGACTTCGTGGTTGAGGCCGGCGTATCCCCCCATCGTCCCAATGGCACCAAGCCCTCCAAACATGAGGGCAAACCCGCATATATAGAAACCCAGCATTCCTAACGGATAGACCATAAAGTTCATCGCCATCGTATGGGCGACGTTCTTTGCCCGTGTGAATCCTGTCTCCACCATGGCAAACCCAGCCTGCATGAACATGACAAGGAATCCGGTGATCAACGTCCACACCATGTTAATGGCTACTCGGTTATGGCCCACCGCATTTGCCAGCTCAGTAATGGTCGGCTGCCCGATGGTCGTTGCTGGAACGTCTATGGCGGTTCCTGTGTTGGCTCCACTGGAGTCAGGTCCACGGTCTGCCCAGGCCAGCGTTTGCAACACCAGGCTAAGGACAACAGCACCCAGGCTGAGGAAGCTACAGAAGGTACTCCATCGCTTCAGACTCTTCATCATTCCATCCCTCCTTTTCTTACTCTTCCCCGTTACTTTCTCTTGAGATTGCATTTCGCGCAGCGAAATTTACAGCACGCCGCAGAGGCGAGGCGGCGGCAATTCTCCTTCGCCTCTGCGGTGGTATTTACCCTGGGGATGGGAAACGTGCTGCGGGATTAAGTCTCTTAAAATACCTTAAAACGGTGCGATGAACTCGACTGCAACCGTGTTCTGGTAACTCTCAAACCCCTGGTCATGACGGAAAACCGCGCTGTCAGCCTTGTCCAGCCGGTACTCCAAGCGCGCCAAGAGATGCTCGTGGAGCTTGTATTCGTTGGTCAATGTCCACTCCGTCAGGGTCAGGTCAGCGATGCCGCTTCCCGTGGGGCTGGTGCTTGCGGCGTTGACGGCCGTGCGCACGCCATCCTGATCGTTAAATATCTCCCATCGCGTTGCGACCGACCACTTGTCCGTAACGTCATACTTTGCGTAAGCGGCAATTCCGTTCCACATGGCGCTGCCACCGCCATCTTCACTCACGGCGTCTTCCTCACGGGCAATGTCGGCGTTCAGTTTCAAGGTCAAGTGCTCAAACGGCTGGTAGGTGGCGACGAGGTCCAGCAGGTGCCGCTGGTCATGGCTGTCACCGGTCTGCTCGGCCCCAAACATGTAGGTTCCCCCAAACGAGAGGCCCTCCATTGGAGCAAGATCTGCCCCAAACTCTAGCGTCTTGCCCTTGTTGTTGTCATCCACGACATCCCAGCCGTTGCTCAGCCCAGCTCTTGCCGTCAACCAGTCAGAGACGGGGTAGCTAGTCCTAAGACCGGTGTGCGTAAAGGGAATAGCGTAGCCGAATAGGAATGACCGCGAGAAGTTCCAGTTATCCTTCGACTCGATCACTTCTGCCCCGTGGCTCGTTACGAACTTCCCCACCTTGACATCAAGGCCGTTGCCGACCGGAGCCAAGTATTCCGCATAGGCTTGTTGCAAGTCGAATTCATCGCTGCCAGAGCCCAGGCCAGTCGTTACGGCTCCAACCACCTCGGAATCCTGACCAAAGTCCAAGTCGGTTCGGAACCCGACTGGGCTTTCATTGCTGACGGGCTTTTCTACCACCAACTCGGCTTTGTTGATCATGAAGTCTTCTGCACGCGTGTCGAAGACTCGGAACCCACTCGTTCGGTTGTTGGGTTCATTCAGGTTATAGGTATACGAGGTGTCCACAAATCCACTCATCTGAACGCCCTGAAGTCCGCTGGGCAACGACACCGTGGACTGGCCGGTGGAGGTGGCTGGTGAGCGGGTTGACAATCTCTGTTCCAAGGAAGACAGGCGTGATTTTAACAGCTCGATCTCTGCCTTGAGCGCCGCGCTGGAAGGTTCATCCGCCCCTACCGCACCGCTTCCCACCAACAGCGTAAGCCCAAGTCCCATCACCACCACTACTTTCTTCATGCTTTGCCTCCTCTGTTTCGGTTAGCAAGGAACGCTACCTTACCCCGACTTCATTACACCCATATCACAGTCATGTTAATTTCATGTTACATATTTCCCGTCAGGTTCAAATCGGTAGCCCAGACTTCCCACTTCTTCGATAAAGTGGCGGCCTTCCCGCTCTAACAACCCTTTTAGGTGTCGGATGCGTTCTTCAACCATCCGCAAACCTCCGGAATCGTGTCGGCCCATTCCTTCTTCGAGGAGCTGGCGCTTATTCACTCGCTGGCCAGCCCGAGTGGCTAGATAAACCAGCAAGGCATAGTCTCGATACGACAGAACTAAGGGACGATCAGCCAAAAGCACGCGGTATCGCTCCAAGTCAATCGTAAGATCCCCGAATCGCAACAAAAAGGATTCAGCCATTCCATTTTGGATCTGGGCTTTTGCAAAAATAGCCAACGCGTTGACCGAGTGTTGTGTCATTTCCCAAGAGAAGGAATGAGGATTGTGTCATGTTTCATGAGTCATGTGTTATGAAAGACTGTTTCATGGTTTATGTGTCATGAGTCATGGAAAGCAAAAGGAGCCCTTTGGCCATGCTTGAGACGCCTGTTTATTTTCTGCTTTTTCATGACACATAACACATGACTCATGACACAGACGTGAGCACTGCCACTAATCTCAATGTATTTTGCAAAACCTCAGTTGGATCGTAGAAAAGACAGGTTACAATCACATGACAGACGGGTTAAATCGGAGTAACGAGTTACGAAGATCGGCCCCAGAGTTGGGCAGCGAGTGTCGTCAGTCCCGATCGCAGATCAAGGAATGTCTGCATTTGTTTCAGCCAGAAGGGATCCTCGGGCTGGAATTGCTTCATATAGGCGAGGAATTCCTGTTCTAAAGAGCGCTGCGGCTTACCCACAGCAGTGATCAGCCAACTGAGGGTGTCATTTCCTTTCTGAGGGCGTTCTCTGGCCAATCGATCCAGATAAGCCAAAAAGGGTTCGGGATACCGATGCATGAGGAAGTGACACAAAGCCCAGCTCTGGGCGTAGGCATCCAGCATACTCTGATTGCTCATGCCCAGAAAGCTTCCCAACCGGAAGTTGTGGAGGAATTCCAGGGGCAGGAAGCCTTGCGTGCGCTGGACTTGCTGGGCTTCTGCAAGCCGCTCGGTATTGATTTCTCCGATGGGACTCGGCTCCATGTATCCCGCCAGTCCTTCCACGATCCACGAGTTGGCCGCTTGCATCTGCGGAAGGCTGTCCGTACTGTGCTGTTTCAGCAGTTCTTCCAATAATCGGCGTTTTTCCTCGGCCTTTCCGGTCTGGAGGTACTGACGTTTCTTTTTCACCTGTTCCTCATTTTCCTCATTGAGGGATGGAACTTGAGACAAAACCACCCCTTGCAGGCGCCAGTTATGGAACAATGCATGGGTCAGTTCATGGCGCAGGATGGCGATGCTCAGACTTTGGTAGCTCTGACGCACCACCGCATGGGCCTGTTCGAGTTTTTGGAGAAACTCGGACATCTGGCCTTGGATGAAGATTGCGCCTCGATAGCCCTTAAGCATCTGGGAAACCTGATCGCGAGCCTGGCGGAACTGGCCCAAGAAGGTTTCATACAGCAGCGTTGAGAAGCGCTCCCCGACCATGTTGAAACAATAAAGCACTTGATCCTCCGGGTGAAAATAACCTACGGCGATCCACCCCGGCACCCCATCCGATGCGGCATACTCGATGTAAGACTCCCAGTCTTCAAAGACCACGATATATTGTTGGACACTGGGAGAGCGCTGCCCAACGAGCGGAAAGAACGTAAGGTACCAGTCGACAGCCAACTGCCGAATGGCGCGTCGATACTCCTTGGCCACCGGAGGCATCGAGTCGGTGATGAGGGTAAACATCCCTTCTCGATGCACGTGCATGCGAGGAAAAAGAGACTGCAAGGTCTGCTCGATCTGTTTGGATCGTTCGTTGCGAATCGGACGGAACAAGAGTTCCGCCACATCGGAGCGCGGAATGGTCTGCATGATCCGGCCGCCCGGGTTCACGGTATGGGTCAGCACCAGCGCCTCGGAGGTGACCTCGGTGATCGGAGCGTCCAGAACCGTTGCGTTCATCAGCTTGACGACGACCGGCTGGTGATAGGGCCAGATTTCTTCTTGTCCTTCCCAAGGCATGACGACGTTGTCCGCATCCGTATCTGCTTTTCCATGCACCATCCGTCGGATTTCTTGCGTTTTGAATCCGACCTGCCCAGATTCCCAGCGCAAGGTGATTTCCTGAGGACTTTGCCGGATGAGTTCTCCGGTGACGATCCCACCGTTGGTGAGGTAAAGGGTTACGGAATCGGGGTGGGTTGTTCCCGATGAGGTGGGGGACTGAGACTTTTTGGGTTGGGTGTTCGGTTGGCTTTTGGCTTGCGATGCATCCGAGACAGCACCAGCGGCTTTAGAAACCGCAGGCGCTTGGGTTTGGGATTTGTGCGGGGAGCCCTTCGATTCGGTGGGATCCGGATGCGCAGGCGTGGACCAAAAACGGAGCCACTCACCGCACCGATGAATCGTCCACTGGACATTCACCGGTGCGTCTTTGAGCCAAGCCGTTAGCGAATTCCTCTGCCAATACCCAGTCCCTGCGATCAGCAGGACCCCAACAACGATGCTTCTTCGAAGAAAAGTACGCTTCATCAGCGCAGAGATCCTACGCAGACGGCTCCAGAAACTTGTAGCCCACGTTACGGACCGTTTCGATATAAAGACAACCGCCAGCTTCGATCTTCGAGCGCAGGCGTCGAACATGCACGTCGACGGTTCGCGTGCCTCCATAGTAATCGTAGCCCCAGACCTTGTCCAGGAGGGCCTCCCGCGTGAATACCTTGCCCGGGTGGGTGGCCAGGAATTTTAACAGCTCGAATTCCTTATAGGTCAGATCGATCGGCTTGCCTTTGACGTTCACTTCGTAACGTTCGAAGTCGATGGCCAGATCCCCGCAGCAGAAGCCATTCTTCATCTCAACCCTGTTGAGTTTCCACATTAAAAACTTCAGACGCTGCGCCAGTCGTTTGGCACTGACCGGCAGGGTAAGGTAATCGTCGATACCCCACCGGACGTCCATGCGGCTGAGCTGATCCTCGGTGACCAACAACACCAAAGGACAGTTCTTCAGGCTGGGGTGGCGCTTGAGGTTATGGCAAAGTTTCTCCGGTTCCGTCGCACAACGTTCCAGATCCACCACCGCGACGTCCACCCGCGATGGGGCGAAGGTATCGGTGAACACCTCGGAAGAACGGCACAAAACCACCCCAAGGCCGCTCTCCAACAGGCCGGACTTCAGCGGTTTCTTGTGATCCCAATCGTCTGTGATGAAGATAAGGTTATACATAAGCCACCAGTAAAACCCAAAAGCCCAGTGAATTCTCGATTGACGATTTATGTTTCTTGATATCGATTCGTGATGGGCATGCGACGATCTTTGCCAAAGGCCTTTGGCGTAATCTTGATGCCCGGAGGCCCCTGACGTCGTTTGTACTCAGAACGATCGACCATGCGGATCACCCGGCGCACCGTCTGTGGATCGGTACGGTCCTCTCGCACGATGTCGCGAAGGCTCAGATCCTGCTCCACATAGGCCTTGAGAATACGATCCAACACAGGATAGGGAGGAAGCGTTTGTTGGTCCGTCTGGTTGGCAGCCAGCTCCGCAGTAGGCGCGCGCACAAAAACACTTTCCGGGATGATAGATCCCGGGCCGTGCGGGTTTCTGAATCGCGCCAGTTGATACACGAGGGTCTTGGGCACATCCTTAATGACGGCAAATCCGCCGGCCATGTCCCCGTACAGAGTGGTGTAGCCTGTGGCCATTTCACTTTTGTTTCCGGTCGTCAATACCAAGTACCCGAATTGATTGGAGAGCGCCATCAGTAGGTTGCCCCGGATCCGCGCTTGGATGTTTTGCTCGGTGATCCCGGTCGCATTTGCCAAGCGATCTTGTACACTCGGCGCCAAAGGAAACAGATCGCGCATCAATTGACGCGTTAACTTTTCATAGGCCTGAAAGAGGGGCTCGATGGAGATGCGTTTGGATCGGATACCTAAGGCACTGGCCAATCGCCGAGCGTCTTTCTGGGTCGCTTGCGATGAGAACCGCGAAGGCATGATGAGCCCCACCACGTGATCCGCACCCAGGGCATCTACGGCGATGCAAGCGGTCAGTGCCGAATCAATGCCACCCGATATTCCTAAAACGGCCGTCTCAAAATGATTCTTGCGCACATAGTCGCAAAGCCCCAAAGTCAGCGCGGCATAGATCTCTTCCAGATGTTCCATCCGTTTGTGGCTCCAGCGATAAAGGACGGGGCGGCTGAAGTTTTGGGAAGCTCTTTTGCCATCCACGCGGATGCGGCGTGAAACATTCCTGTGTGTGCTGCGCAGCGTCCCTGCTTGTTGTACTTTGACATCGGCAAGCACAAAGTCTTCTCGAAACTGAGCCCCTTGAGCCAGCACACGTCCGCGCCGATCGATGATGAAACTCGCTCCGTCAAAGACCAACTCATCCTGTCCACCGATGAGATTACAAGACGCGATGGCGACGGCATTGCGTTGGGCCCTCGTGGCAAACAGCCGCTGCCGCAGCAAGGCCTTGCCCGCATGGTAAGGGCTGGCGGAAAGACCCAGGATCAATTGGGCACCGGATGAGGCCAGATCGTGACAAGGAAACTCCTCCCAGAGATCTTCACAGATGGCTATTCCCAGTCGCCAGTGTCCCCAGGGGATAATAAGGGGATCTTGCCCGGGATGAAAGTAGCGCCGTTCGTCAAAAACCCCATAGTTAGGCAGGCAACGTTTGTGATACGTGGCCACGTGCCTGCCGTTCCATAACACCGCCGCGGCATTGTAGAGTTTTCCCGATGCATCCCGATCCACAAACCCGACGACGGCGATCAGGCCTTGTGCCAGAACAGCCAAATGAGCCAGGGCCTTGTGGTTGGCTTCCACGAAGCTACATTTTAGCAACAAGTCCTCCGGGGGGTAACCGGTAATCGCCAGTTCCGGCATCACCACCACATCCACATGCCAGGCTTGCGCCTGGCAGATCGCATGCGCGATACGGGTTTGGTTATACGGAATGTCCCCAACGGTGGGGTTGATCTGTGCCAGTGCAATGCGCAGGGATTCCATCCCGGTCACTCTCAGCAGGTTACGGAAAAACACCCCGTTTGCTCAGGCTGACGATGTGGGACACGGGGCGAGTTTTAATTTCGGATTCAGGATTGCGAATTGCAATAAAAAATTCCCCCAGTCTGTAGCTGATTCCTATAGCATAGCACGAAGGCGCTTTCTTTAGGGGATGAGAGTTGGCTCGAGCATGTTTCAGAACCCAGGGTATGGTGGAGTGCGGATTCTCGAAAATGATAACGGAAGGATGCCTTTGTCGGAATGTGGTATAATTCCTCCCTAAGACAGCAAACGGGGCGTTTTTCAATCGAGCCTTCAGCACGCTGACGACCATGGCGCTGAGTTCTCCGAAAGCCAAACGCGTTCTAGTAGTGGATGATGAACCGAAGTTCGGCCATATCGTTTCCGGCTTTCTCATAGGACGAGGCTATGAAGTCGCTGTGGCGGCCAACAGTACAGAGGCCCTAGCGGCCATCGAGCAGTTTCAACCCGCCGTCATCTTATTGGATATCGTCATGCCGGGACTTTCCGGCATGGAGATCCTCAAGCTCACTCGCCTGCAGCCGTTTCCCCCACGGGTGATCATGGTGACCTCAGCGGATCCGTCTCAGGTAGCCCCTCAAGCCATGCAGCAAGGGGCGGATGCCTACATGAGCAAGCCGGTTGATTTGAATGAGCTGGAGAAACTCATCTCTGGTGTGTGGCCCTCCCACCCGTCTTCTTAAGTATTGTGTCATGTCCCAAGAGAAGTAATGAGGATTGTGTCATGTTTCATGAGTCATGTGTCATGAAAAAGCGGAAAATAATAAACAGGCATCTCAAGCATAGCCAAAGGGGCTCTTTTGCTTTCCATGACTCATGACACATGAAACATGACACAGACGTAAGTACTGGAGCTTAGGATCATGATTTACTTTCTTCCTAGCCATGGGCCACTTTGCCACTAACCGCGATGCATTTTGCAAAACCTCAGCATTGATTGAGCGTAACCCATTAGGTGGTTACGAATAGGCATTCGAGGCATTCCCCCTCCTTGAAACCGATGGGATGATCCAAAGGCTGGCCAGTGCGCGCCAACTCCTTCAGGGGCCGTTTAGCCGTCGCTGCCGCTCGTCGAACCGCCTGGAAAAACGCAGCCGCGCTCACTTGAGCTGAGCAGCACGAGAAAACCGTCGAATCGTCTGGTGCCGCGACGCATAGCCTCCAGTATGTCAAAAGCATCGGCCTGCAATACCTGATGCCTGGCTGCTGCGACGTTGGGGTGTTTGCGATTGACAGCCCTGTGGCGTTGCGCGATTCTGAGCGCAGGCGCACTCCGGTATGGATTGGAACCGGTCGTTAGGGATTAGCATCTATCAAGCCGCGAACAACGTATCGTCGATGGGCCATCGTCGATCCTCGATCGCCGGACAAATCCGTTTCTCAATCGGCAATCGCGGCAATCGAAAATTGAAAATTCCTCCGGCACTCACCCTAATGAAGGTTGAGAAATGCTGGCTCTAGCGGCATGCCATGCCGAGCGGTGTTTTCTGCAATGGTCTTGGGCATGAGAAGCTCAAACAGGTAGTCAGGCCCACCCGCTTGAGTGCCCAGGCCGGAAAGCCGATGCCCGCCGAAGGGTTGACGGCCGACGACGGCTCCGGTGATGGGACGGTTGATGTAAAGATTGCCCACGTCAAAGGATTCCTTAGCCTGCCGGATGTGCTGGGGAGAGCGAGAAAAGATCCCGCCGGTCAGGGCATAATCCGTGTCGTTAGCCAACCGGAGCGCTTCTGAGAAACTGCCGAAGCGAAAGACGCACACCAGCGGCCCGAATAATTCCTCATAGGCGAGATAATCATCCTTCGGCACGTCGGCCACGATAGCAGGACCGAGAAAATAGCCGCTGCGGGGCAGGCGAGACTGCGGATATTCGTACACGACTCTCGCCACCGCGTGGGCATGAGCGATGGCCTCACCTAGACGTTGCTGGGAGGCCAGATCGATTAAAGGTCCAATATCCGTATCCGGATCGGCAGGATCGCCGACAATCAGACGATCCGTGGCAGCCGTTAATCGTTCCAGAAAACGCTCCATCACCGATTCGTGAACAATGAGTCGTGACGCCGCCGAGCATTTCTGGCCGCCATACCCGAAAGCGGATATCAGGCTGCCACAGACCGCAGCATCCAAATCAGCATCGGCATCCACAATCACCGCATTCTTTCCTCCCATTTCCGCGACCACGTGTTTGACCATGCGTTGACCGCAAGGTACAGATGCCGCGGATCGAATGATCGAAAGCCCCACCGGCCGGGATCCGGTAAACAGAATCTGCGCGACCTGAGGGTGTTGAACCAAAGCAGCCCCTACGGTTTCTCCATGTCCTGGAAGGTACTGCACGACGGCTGGAGGAATGCCGGCCTCACGTAGCAATTGAGTCAGGATTGCGGCGATGATCGGCGATTGTTTCGCGGGTTTAAGGATCACCGCATTCCCCGAAACCAAAGCGGCCGAAGCCATTCCCGTGAGTATGGCCAGGGGAAAATTCCACGGGGCGATGACGGCCGCCACACCGCGTGGAAAATAACGATAGACGTTGCACTCACCCGGACGTTGGATGAGAGGCTGACCGCCGGCGAGCCGTTGCATTTGCAGGCTGTAATATTCCAAGTAGTCGATCGCTTCTACCACATCGGCATCGGCCTCACGCCAGGTCTTGCCCACCTCGATGATTTCGATGGCCGCCAGTTCATACCGACGGCAGCGCATCGAAACTGCAGCCTGTCGTATTTTCTGCACCCGCTCGCTGACTCCGACAGACGCCCAAGATGCCTGGGCCTGCTCAGCCAGACAAACCGCACGATCCACTTCTGCCGCAGATGCCTGGGCAACACTGCCCAACAACTCCGAAGGATTGGCTGGGTTAGCAATCGCCGCGTGACTTGAAGTCTCAACCGTTCCATCGCCCAACAACAAGGGATAATGACGGCCAAGCTTCTGACGGATGGTCGTCAAGGCGGTACCGATCCCCTCCCGTTGGGAAGCCTGTGCGGCATTGAGGAAGGGCTCGCCTGTAAATTCTATTCCAGAGCCCGACTCGGCTTTTGGCTTTTGGCTTGTGGCTGTAGACGCTTGCCCCGAGCCCTGAGCCCCGAGCCCTGAGCTCTCTGGGGAGTTCAATGTTCGAGACAGCCTTTTTCCATCCTCAGCAGGGGCACAAGACTGAGGGACTTTGAGCAGTTCTTCGGCCTGGTGTTCCTTGAGGTAGTCCTGTCGTAAAAAAGAATCGTTGGAAGTGTTTTCCAACAGGCGCCGGACGAGATAACCCATGCCAGGGATGAGTTGTCCGATGGGGGTATAGATGCGCACCGGATAGCCGCGTGCGTGAATCGCCCCGCGCAACGTTTCTGCCATGCCGTAGAGCAATTGAAATTCGAGTTGATCCTTCGGAATTCCTAACGTCTCGGCGAGCGCCATGGCCTTTGCGATGGATCGCACATTGTGGGAGGCGATGGCTGTTCTGACCAAGGGAAAACCTTGAAGCAGACGCAGCGTCAATCGCTCAAAAGCCAGGTCGGTCTGGGCCTTGTTCTGATGAACGGGAATCGGCCAATTGCGCTGCATGGCCTGAGCCACTTCAAAATCCCAGTACGCGCCCTTCACCAACCGAATCGTCAACGAACGCTCGTGCGTCTGTAGCCATTGCAGCAGCGTCTCCAAGACGGGCTCGGCATCTTTCAGATACGCCTGGATCACGATTCCCAGTGATACGGATTCGGGCCCTTGAGGATGCACCAACAGATGCTTGGCCAGCTCGATCGTGAGGTCGCGCAGTTCATACTGTTCCATGTCCAGATGGATCAAGGCCTGCTCTTTGCCGGCTGCTTGAAAAAGCGGCAGTAAGCGCTTGGCGGCGCGAGTGAGGCTAGGGGTAGGACTGATGGGATCAAAGTGTGGGCACAAAGCAGAGGGTTTGATCGAGAGATTGACCAGAGGCCCGCAACAGCGCACAGACGTGACGTTCGGCCCCGCCATCGGGCCCAGGCGATGGCCGGGGGCCACGGTAGTGGTGCCCGCTCCAGCGCTTGGGCGGGATGTCGGATCATCCGGGGCGTGGTCTTCAGGTGCCACGGGCATGCCCGTGGGGCTCCACAGGTGTTTATAGGCGGCAGCCACCTGCTCCAGCAATACATGATATTGGGCTACGTAAACATCCGCTTCCGGCTCGCTGAGCACTTGCTCCCCAAGGACATCAAAACTGCAGGTAGCTCCCTGTTGCGCAAGATGCTCGATGATCCGAGTCGCTCCTTGCGTTTTGGAATCGGCGATGAATTGCCGTGCCACCTGTTCCACCAGTTGTTTGACGATCGTTGCCAGCGCCGGACCGCTCCACAGCCCCGGACGCGCCAGCGACACCCCCAGCCGCAACGCTTGCGGCAGACGCAGCTCGCTCGTCGGGAAATATTCGCGCAGGTGTCGCGTGATGTCACGGGAGCTGGCGAGACTGGGCAGGACGTCCAAAAATCGCAGCACTCGACTCTTGAGAGCAGCCTCTGCAAGACACCAGGAGAGCACTTGAGTCGTCCATCGGTTCAGGACGGATAGCTGCTCATGTTCGCGACGGGCCGCAGCAAAAAGCTCCCGCCCGATCTGTTGTGTCCGCGCCTCAATAGCCTGTGAATCCAGCGTCTGGCTCATCTATTCCAAGAGAAGTAATGAGGACTGTTTCATG
>JAHFGV010000024.1:36968-39481 GCA_023247255.1 Candidatus Omnitrophota bacterium
CATGAAACATGACACAAACGTGAGTAGTGGATATTAAAACCATGATTTACTTTCTTCTTGGCCCTGGGCCACTTGGCCACTGACCTCGATGCATTTTGCAAAACATCAGGGAGTGCTTCTTATAGTATACTACTCTTACGATGGCTTCCGAGATTGTACAGCTTTCCGGACACATTATCGACTCGCTGATTTTGCCTAAGGTGCTGGATGAGATCATGGATCTTGCCGGCACCTTTGAAATCCTGGATATCACAATCGGCAAGCGCAAGACCGATCCTTCCCGGGTCCGTCTGTGTGTCGAAGCCAGCTCCCCTGGAAAACTCCAGATTATTTTAAAACGCATCGCACGCCTGGGAGCCACTCCCGTCCGCGTTCAAGAAGTGGTGCTCCGTCGAGCCGTCAAAGACGGTGTCTTTCCTTCCGGGTTCTACTCGACGACGAATATCCCGACGGACATCTATTTTCGCGGGCGGTGGCGGGCCGTTGGGCGTATCGAGATGGATTGTGGGATCCTTGTATCGGCACACACGGCACAGGCGCAATGCATTCCGCTGGCTCGCGTCAGAAAAGGGAACGGGATCGTTTGCGGCTCATCGGGCCTTCGCGTCCATCCCTTAGAGCGTTCTCGGCAGGCTCAGGTCTTTCAGTTTATGGGCAGCGCCGTCTCCCCGGAAAAACCCAAGGCATACCTGATCCAACGCATTGCCCATCAGATGCGGGTCGTCCAGGCGGCGAACCAAAAGATCCTGGTGGTCGCCGGTCCTGCGGTTATCCACACAGGCGCGGGGGCGTATCTGGAGCGCCTGATCAAGGCCGGGTTCGTGAACGTGTTGTTTGCCGGAAACGGTTTCGCGACCCACGACATTGAATCCGCCCTGTATGGCACTTCACTGGGCGTTCATCTGGCTCGAGGCATTCCGCAGAAGGACGGCCATGACCACCACATGCGGGCGATCAATACGATCCGCAGCCTCGGAGGCATCCGCCAGGCCGTTCGACGCGGCCTGCTTACCCGCGGCGTCATGCACGCGTGTGTGACTCACCGCGCTTCCTTTGTTCTGGCCGGTTCGATCCGGGATGACGGTCCACTACCGGATGTAATTACCGACATGCTCGAGGCTCAGGATGCGATGCGCCGGCACATTCCCCATGTGGGCATGGCCCTTATGGTTGCTTCAACCCTCCATGCCATTGCGACCGGCAATCTTCTGCCAGCAACGGTAAAAACGATCTGCGTCGACATCAATCCTGCGGTCGTCACCAAGCTGGCTGACCGAGGCACGTTTCAAGGAATCGGGATCGTCTGTGATTCCGCTTCTTTCCTGCGCGAGCTCATCCTTGCCCTCCACCTCTAGTACTGTGTCAGGGTCGATGTATCATGTGTCATGGAACGACAGCAGACAGGGGAAGCCTTTCATGACACATAACACATGAGACCGGACACAACACTAGTACTCAGTCCCATGAACCGTCGATTGTCGATCGTCGATTTCCGATTGGGCGGGCCATTCAATCGACAAACAAAAATCGACGATCGAAAATTCCTCTCACCTTCCACCTGTCACCTGCCACCTGAATTCTTGATGTGTCGCCCGACGTATTACACCATCGCCTACGAGATCAATCCCTGGATGAGCCTGAAACGTCAGGCCAACCCCTCTAAGGCCATGAGGCAGTGGCAAGCGCTCTACGATCTGCTGACGAAAACATTAGGCCTTCGCGTTCGGCTGCTGAGCCCAAAGCCGGGCGTTCCCGATTTGATCTTTACCGCAAACGCCGGACTGATGCACGGCTGTTGGTTCATCCTGAGTCATTTCAGGCATCCGCAGCGTCAGCGGGAAGTCCCTGTGATCGAACGCTACGCCCGACGCATGGGTTGGCGTATCAAACGGCTGCCGAGGAACTTTCACTTTGAAGGCGAGGGAGACGCTTTGTGGATGGGCCAGACGTTGGTGTTCGGGTTTCGGTTTCGCTCAGACGCGCCTGTCCATGAACGCCTCAGCCGTCTGCTTGGAGTGAGCGTACTGCCCCTTGAGTTGGTGGATCGGCGCTTTTACCATCTCGATACGTGCTTTTGTCCCCTTTCATCGACGAGCGCCTTGTGGTTCCCGAAGGCCTTTGACCGATACGGGCGCAAAGTGATCGAGCGCTTGGTGTCGGATCTGATCCCTGTTTCAGAAGCGGATGCGATACGCTTTGCGTGCAATGCGATCGTCGTGGGACGGGCCGTCGTCCTCCAGCAGGGGATTTCCCGTTCGTTACAGCGTGCCCTGACACATAGAGGCCTGGAGCTCTATCCTTTGGATCTGACGGAGTTTCTCAAGGCGGGGGGCTCGGCGAAGTGTTTGGCCCTTCGCCTGGAATAGCAATGCCAAGATTTCTTTACAAATCCGATTGCCCTGCGGACAAGAGCTGATCGATCTTGGCTGCCAGGATGAAATCGTTTTCGGAAAGACCGCCGATGGCGTGGGTGGAAAGCTCAATGGTGAGTCGTCGGTAGCCGCTCAGATGCA
>JAHFGV010000050.1 GCA_023247255.1 Candidatus Omnitrophota bacterium
TCACCGTCTATCCATCATCCGGATGAGGCGTTTCACGAGAAGTTCTCCTGCGTGAGGGCCGTTAAACGCCATCGCACTCTCGTACGCCTGCGCATGATAGACTTCTGCCGGTACACAATAGCCGATATAATCGTTGGCAAAGCCAATGAGAAAAGGATGAAATCCCTTCGCGCGGGCTGCCTGTTTCAAAGCAGCCCCTAAGGACGCGGTCATATCACAGGGAACTCCTAAAAATAAGGTGTCGTCAATCGCAAGCATCGATAAGGTCGCATCCTCATCCACCAGCCGCCGGCCCAGCCAAGCCGGCAAGGAAATATTTCCCAAACGCAACCGGGCCGGTGGAAGCGACATCTGTTCCTGAATGGCAAAGACGCTTCTGGCCGATACGGCAGTTGTGTGGAGCCCCACGGGATGAACCTGTGGCACCGGCACTCCCACACCTTGGAATTTTCGATTGTCGATTTTGGATTTTCGATTGGAAACCCGCTGTTCAATCGAAAATCGAGAATCGTCAATCGACAATTCCACGGGATGAACCTGTGGCACCGGTAGGTCAGCCCCGATGGGATCGGCAGCCTGCCCACCCAGTCGGCTTTGCACTGCCGTGTCGCTCACATCCTTCGGCCGTGGAGCAATGGCGGGGTCGCGCAACCGTAACAGAACTTCCTGGGCTAGGGTTTGGCCATACCATTCGGCGTGCTCAAAACCGATTCCTTGTTTGATCGGGGCTTGATCACCGACGTTGCCGGCGAAAAACAACCCGATCGTCCCGGGAAGCTGCCGCTCGATCTGTCGCATCACCACCCCGGGGTAATCGGCCGACAGCCAAAAATTCCAGGCACCCAAAGTCGTGGGGTGCGCAGAGAAACCAACCACCACCGCCAAAGGCCGTTCCATAGAAAAACCCTCGACGATGATGGCTTTCTTCTGTAGCGCATCAGCCGGATAGAACGCAACGATCACCGCTTCATCATCCACCAGTGATTCCGGTATCATCCGGTTAGCCACAAGGGCTGGGACTTTTCCGGTAGTGTAAACCATGCGGACCGCACGCCGATTGTCGTAGGCCCGATCCATCGTCTGGGTAATCTGACTGACGATGCGATCGAAAACCTCGCGGTCGAAATGTCCCATGGACAATTTTTCTAAAAACCGCTTCCCGTAAGCCCCCGGCCCTGAATGCGTGTGGGTGGCGGCTAGAATCACTTGAATATCCTTCGGTAGCTGCGTGGCGGCCAGTCGTCGTCGAAGCGCCTCAAAGAGCGTCTCATCGATGATTAAAAGATCACAACTCACCAACGCCGCCGTCGTATCTGAATCCTGAACGATCAAAACGCGTATGCCGATGGGATCGTGCAGCCCCTTTGAGGCGCGTCCCTTGCGGCGGCTGTAACCTGCCAGGGGAACCCGTGCAGGCAGATCAATCACAGACTGAGCCACACCCATACGAACCGGCTCTGGATGATGGCTCGGCTCAGCCCACAGCCCTTCACTCAGGATCAGGACGATCCCCAATCCCCATCCGGTCATTCGCAGGCATAAGCACTTTTCGCAAATCCTATTCATGTGCGGACTGACCTCTGGCAAGATGCTCGCGGGCAAAATCTAGGGCCTGTTGCGTCGAATGCACCCGTCCCTCCGCCTGGGCCTCTTCAATGGCCGCAAGCAAATCGCCAATCCGTGGGCCTGCAGCAAGCCCCAACGTCTGCATCAGTTGATGTCCATCAACCAACCGCGGCGGGCGCACCACTTCCTCCACTTTGAAGAAATAAGGATGCAGCATCTCCTCCAAACGCGCGCGTTGCTGATCCAATTGATCCAGACGAGAAGCAGATCCTCTCGCGGCCAGCCGGTCATGCCACCACGTCAGCAAACATGCCGGGCCATCGTCCTGGAGATCTTTGTAGAAACGGTAGATGGCCCTTCGGGTCAGTTGCGGCTCGCGACTCAAGAGCCCGGGTCGCAGGTGATGCTTGACGATCCGACAGATCATCTGGCTCTCGCGATTAGACAGACGCAGCCGATCAACGATCCCGATCGCCAACTCGGCACCCGTATGCTCATGACCGATGAACCAGATCTCGCCATCCGCGTGCACCTGACGATTGGCTGGCTTGCCCACGTCATGCACCAGACCGGCGAGTTTGATGAGCGCCAGGCGGGATCTACCCTCGACCATCGGCATCGCGCAGTAATCCCTCAAAGGCGCACGAAACATCTCGGAGAAATCCTCAAACCCGTCGAGAACACGATCCGCGTACGCAAGGGTCTCGATCTGATGCCCCAAGACGTCGAGATGATGCACCCCGCCTTGCACCATTCCGCGGCCGGGCACTAGCTCAGGAAACAGGATGTCCAGCACACCCAAAGCATTCAAGGATTGAACGGCTTCATAACAACGGCGCGTCTGTAGGATCAAGACGAGTTCGTCCCGAATCCTCTCGCCGGAAACCTGCGCCAGCAAGGACGCTGCTTGTTTAATGAGCGAAAGCGTTGCCGCATCCAACGAGAAGTTCAGTTGTGCCTGAAACCGCAGGGCCCTCAGGATACGAACAGGGTCCTCCACGAAGCTGTCTTTAAAGCAAGCAATCAGTTGCTGCCGCTCAAGAGCCAAACGACCGTGTAAGGGATCCACGAGATTCAAAAGTGAGCGCGGATCTTTCAGCCATTCCTGCAATCGGATCGCCAGGGCGTTGATGGTAAAATCCCGACGATGCAAATCCTCCTCCAACGTTGAGCCGCGAAAGTCGCTGATATCCAGTTCCAGGCCTGGTGTGCCGCCAATGACGATACGGGCACAACCCCACTGCTCATCCAACGGGACAAACGCCCCTTTCAGATGAGCGGCCAGATCGCGGGCGAGTCCGATCGCCCCCTTCGCAACGGCCAGATCCACATTCCAATGAAGCACCGCTCGGCCCAGGAGCTGATCCCGAAGAAATCCTCCAACGAGGAAACACTCCACATTCTGGGAAGCTGCGAACTCCTGAACCTGCTTGAGAACGGTGATTAAACCCTTTGGAATTTCCGACGGACGCATGACACCCCCACACCTCTGGTAGATTGCTAATGATCCTTAAATTTCTCTCCCCTTGACAATCCGCGCAAGCTTGGCACAATGAACGATAGACTCACTCTTGTCAAAACCCAGATATTGAGGAAGGATAAGGATAATGCCCATCATGCCCAAACGTTCCAAGTCAACCAATCTTCTGGAATTCGAGATCCGTTTTTACGAACGCCTTCTTAAAGCCTATCCGGACTTCGTCGATGCCCTCATTCCGTTGGCGGATGCCTACACCCGACGGGGAGATCATGAAAAGGGACTCGCGGTGGATCTTCGACTGACTCATCTGCGAGGGGACGATCCTCTGACGTGGTACAATCTGTCCTGCAGCTATTCCCTGCTCAGCCGGATCGATGAAGCCGCCCAGGCCCTGCGGAAGGCTTTAATCCTGGGATACAGCGACATCGCGCATCTGCTGAGGGATACGGATCTCAACAACCTTCGCCAGTTCCCTCAATTCCGTCAACTTCTAGAGTCTGCCTCCATTTCCACTGCGCTTAGGCAAACCCAAACCGGCCAAGGGTGATACTATCCTCTGGTCAATTCATTGCCGCGTGATCCGTCCAGCGGTAGGCTTGTCTTTGCGATCATCCACGCGGATACTCGTCATCACGCGATCGGCCGATTGCAGCAGTGTCTGATTACAAGCCCTTGCCAGATTCATAATCGGGTCCCAGTCTCCCTCGACGACCGTGCCCATCGGACCCACCCGATAATCGAGTCCACTCTGGTCGATGGCCTTCGCCACTTGGGCCAGCAACGCACTCAAGCTGGCGCTGCGGGTTCCCACAGGCACCATTTCCAGCTCTGCTAACATTTTCACCACCTCCTGTTGCCACCTCGTTACCACTATAGCAATCCGCCTCAGTCCCGTCAAAACAAAAGCCCCCCATCAGCAGGCTGCTGAAAAAAGCGCATCTGCTGCGTTGCCTGCCTCGCAGCTTCGTCAGCGTACTTTTCAGTACGCCTCCTCAGCCGCTTCGGCATGCGCCTTGCATCTGCACCTTTTTGAGCAGCCTGGGTACAGTGGGTTTTTCAGCAGGCTGCTGGTGGGGGCTTTATCAACCGTGGAGAAAACGAAAACCTGCCAACGCGCCCGCAGGAATGAGCAACATTCCCAAGGAGACCATGGCTGTCACCAACCAGGACATCGGCAGATGCACGAAGGTCGCCTGAAGCTGCAGTGGCTCTTGCGTCGTCATCAGACGGCTGAACCGATAGACCCGACCGGATTGAGGCAGACGCACCTTAAGCGGTAAAATGCCGCGCTCTTTTAAATGCGCGGACAGACGCGTCATCATAGCATCGATCTCGTCTGAATCGGATGCGCCTTTCTCCCGCATTGAGAGGGAACTGGCTGGACCGCCGGATGGACGGTTCGTCTGTTGGGGTTCATCCACCTCAGAGAATTCCATGGCAATGGCACGCGGCTGCTCTGCTCGCTTTTGTCCAACAAGAGCCTCACCGTTGTTGCGAAACATCCCTGAGTCTTCCTTGCCCTGCTCGATTTGATCCGTCATCTGATCATCAGAAGCATAACCGGCGTGAGCATACCCCTGCTTCGAAGTTCTCCCCTTCCCGTCTATAACCTGCATGCCTCCGGCAAGCCCACTTCTTCTTGTATCCGAAGCTAATTGGAGTATCGGCTCTTCGACGAAGGCAATCGGGGCCGTCTGACGATCCAGGTTTCCAGCCAGACGCAAGAATCGCACATCACGGGGCGCGTAGAGCCACCAGTTAGCGATCGTCGTCGGCACATCCAGGATCGGTCCCTGAAGTTTCAACTGGCCCAGGCGCACCAATTCCGGCCGCTTTTCAAAATACACCAGCTCCACGATGATGGGCTGTTCGCCTTCACTCGCGGTACTCAAAGGAATCAGCAGCCTGTCCGCATCCCCCTGGACGGGTTTCACCGAGGACTGATCCACCAAACAACTCCACAGCTGTGATCCGACAGGCAAGCGCACCTCAAGAAACTGCTTCTTATTCGCCCGCACCAAATAGGTCGCTCGCGTCAACGATTCTCCTCGACGAGAAAGCACCGTCACCAGCTCCCCTTGCTCCGCAATGGCAGAAAGCACCGGATGATCCTGATGACGGGTCAAGGCAAGGATCAACTGGTAGGCAGGCTGATGATACCGAAAAGCCAAAAGCACAGGGGAATCGATTGAACTGCGCAACGCATCCGGCAGCTCCCGGACATCGATCCGGCTGATGCCCTCAGTTATTTTCGGCGAAAGCTCCAAGTTTCCCGATCGCGCGACGGCTACGTCTCCCCGCTGTTGCTTGACGCCATCCAGATGAATCGTCGGGACGGCATAGTCGGTGCGATCCGAGGTGAGGGTTTCTTCGGACTCGATGACGAGCCGATAGCCGCCTTCCTTAAGGGGACTGCTCAAAGTAACGGTCAAAATCTTATGATCGGGTTGGTCCGTCAGGCGCCAATCCTCAATGCCCGCGCCCCTGACGTTCAGCACTTGCAAGGTACTCGGAAGCTGTGCCCGCAGATTCTTCGTTTGTCCCTGCGTAATCCGATAGTCGACGATGGACAAAAAGCGGGCTAGTTGCTCCTCAAGCGTGACGATCGTATGCACCTCCCCGTAGAGCACCGGCTCCGTCTCAGTAGGTGTTGCAGGTTTTGTCCTCCACCGAAGATCCACATGGCTCTGGGCACCCAGACGCGCGATGAGCTTCACGCCTCCTTGAATCTGCGGGTCCGCCCGCTCGACAAACAGCTGGTCTTCGGGGCGCAACTCAACATCCTGGCGCGGCACAACGAGGGAGAGCGTGGAAAACGTAGCCTGGGGAATCCCCAAGGTGAGACCTTCAAACTGGCTGTCCTGATGAAGCAGGCTGGCAAACTGGACGCGAATCGTGTAGACACCCTTTCGATGAGTGGTCAAGGCATAGCAGGTGCCTCGAGGCACAAGATGCGCTTCATCGGTCTTTTTCTTAATGTCGATGGACGTTACCGTCGCTCCATCCAGACCCAGGGGAATCTCCACCCGCCCATCATGAAACACCCGAATGGTGTATTCGCCTTCCATGCGCACAATGCGATCATCGACCTTACCGGTGTAGTCCGCACGCTCAATGACCCAACTCGCCCCTTCATCAGGGAAAGGAATCACGCGCGCCTCTGTCAGCGGCGTCCCGATGCAACAGCCCAACAAACCCGCAATCACCCCGGCCCACTTTCTACCTGTCTGTTTCATCTCCCACCTCCTGTTTTATCTAATGAGACACCACCCGGCGGGAAAAGTTCCGTAGGCCGGTTGGAAGGTGAGAGATAAAAGGTGAGAGGTGAGAGTGAACGAAGAAAGACAAGCAGAAAATCTAGCCGTTTGAGAAATTTCGCAAAGCGAGATTTCTAGCAGGTTGCTAAAAACCCATGGGATACCCAGGCTGCTCAAAAAGGTGCAGATGCAAGGCGCATGCCGAGGCGGCTGAGGAGGCGTACTGAAAAGTACGCTGACGAAGCTGCGAGGCAGGCAACGCAGCAGATGCGCCTTTTTCAGCAGCCTGTCTAGTGTTCACGATGCAGAACAGAGCGGGCAGCTTGATACACTTCATCGACGCTGAGCGACGTAAGACAAAGAAATCCGATGTCACAAGCATGGGCCAGGCACCGGACACAGCCGACCTCTTTATGCAAGATGACATGCCCTTCTCCCCAAGGTCCCCATCGCGTCGGGGATAACCCGCTTTGATTGCGGCCAAAGATGTCCACCACTGGAATACCGACAGCCGCCGCAACATGGACAGGACCCGAGTCATTGGAAATCAACAGACGACACCGCTTAAGCAGGGCGGCAAGCTCACTCATCCGCAGCCGGCCAGCAAAATTCAAGACAGAAAAACGCATGCGCGCAGCCACCGCATGGGCGTATCGGGCATCCTCGGATCCAGCCACCAAACAGATCCGCACCTTTTCCTCAATGATCAGGCGATCAGCCACCTGGGCGAATCGCTCCGGCATCCAGCGTTTCGATACACAACTGGCGGATGGGTGAATCGCCACGAGGCGATCCGTGGAATCCACCGACGCTTCACGAAGAATCGAAACGATCCGGCTCTCTGCTTGAGGCAAAATCGCAATGCGCGGCCGCAGGGCGGTCGTTGAAATCCCCAGCGGTTTCAATAACTCCAAGGTATAGAGGGTTTCATGCATCCTTCCCTCTTGCTTACGATGCGGCATGCGATGGGTCAGCAACCAGCCACCCTTGCGCGCATAACCGATACGCACCGGTATCTGCGCCAACCAAGGAATCCAGTGCGAGCGATGACTGGGATGAAGAACGATGGCCGTATCGAATCGAAGCGCTCGTAACTGCAGGGCGAAGCGGATGGTATTCGGCACGCTTTTATGAGCCTGTTCCTTGTCGTAGACAATGACCGAGTCGACAGAAGGATGCCCCTGCACTACCTCCTGGCAGGCCGGACGCACCAGCATCGCGATAAAAACCTGCGGATAGCTCTGGCGGAGGGCATCTGGCACCGGCGTGGACAAGATGACGTCCCCGACTCGATCGAGCCGTACGACCAGGATGCGATTCGGGACAGGGATCGATGGGGTGGGACACGCGTCCCATTGCGGATTGCGGATTGCGGATTGCGGATTTTCAATCCCACAATCGGCAATCGAAAATCGAGAATTCCAATGCTCACTGCCTTTCGCCCCCTTGCCCTGAATCATCGCGTCATCCCTACAACCCTAAGGGTTCGTTAAGAAATAACTGCATCCGTTTGACCGGGGGCTTTTGACCCATGGCTGCGTTGCTCATCGCTCACATCCTCGTCGAGGATGCTTGCTCTTCGCGCCTTGCCCTGAGTCAAAATCCCCACGGCCAAATAGCGCAGTCATTTCTTAACGAACCCTAAGAGATCAACGGCTGCTCGATACACTTCATCCGGACTGATGAAACGCATGCATTCATGGTTGAAGCGACACAAGGCCTGCTCGCAAGGGGAACAGAACAATCGTCGACGGATGATCCGATACCGGGGAGCCATCGGCCCGTACTTGGTCTCATCGGTCGGCCCGAAAATGGCGACCGTCGGCACTTGCAGGGCTGAGGCTAAATGCAACGCTGCGGAGTCATTGGTAATCACGACCCCCGCACGCCGCATAAATAAGCCGAGCTGTCGAATCGTCGTCAGACCGACGGAGCTGTAGGCTCGATGAGACATCAGGCTGAGGATCTCTTGAACGATCGGCCCCTCAGACGGCTCGCCGGAAAGAATCACCTGCGCGCCTTGTTGGGCGATCAGCCGATCGGCGACTTGGGCAAACCCGGATGAACCCCAGCGCTTGATGTGACTTCGCGTGCCCGGGCAGATAACGACTAAGGGATGCGCGGACGCTAACTGCCAACGGTTCCATAAGTACTCGACATGGGCCTGATCGTTCGCCGACCATTCGATCGCGCCCTCCAGGAATGATCGGTCATCTTTTCTCGGGGCAATGAGCCCTGGAACTTGGGCACAGCCGATCCAGAGATAGCGCTCACGCATGTGGCGAATCTGCAAAGGCGGGCGTCTGAGATAGCGCCAGGCGCTCAATGGCTTCAGGAGCAGCGGATAGAGGGTATGACGCACGTCGACGACACCATCGGGGTGATCTTGAAAAAGCAAGCATGCCAAGCGTAGCCGTCCTATCGCTGAATCAAACAGATCCGCGTTGATGAGCCGCTGCACGCGCGGATCATCCTCAAAAAAAGATAGGGCGCGCTCGCCGAGTACAAGCGTCAGATGAGCACCGGGATAGCGCCGGCGCAGCCAAGGGATAACAGCGCTCATCAGAATCGCGTCGCCTATGTTCGACGGTCCTATGATCAATATTTTCATCTGATCTTTGATTTCGGATCTCGGATTGACAATTCCTGAGTTCAAGTTTCTAGCGCAACATCTGTATCCTGGTCTGACCCAGGAGAAAGGAGTTGCGCGAAATGCACAGGTACACGAGACTCACCCTCTCCGAGCGCGAGGAGATCAGCCGGGCGTTGGCGGCGAGTCGGTCGCTGCGCAGGATTGCCCGCCAGCTCAGGCGCAGTCCCAGCGCGATCTCGCGGGAGCTGCGCCGAACCGGCAAGCGACGGCTGCACACCCGCCGACGACGCTATCGGGCGGCCGTTGCCCATGTCCAGGCGACTCACGTCAGCCGCCGCCCGCGGCGTCCACGGAAGTTGGTGGAGCCGGGGCCACTCAGCACCGCCGTGCAGGACAAGCTGCGTCAGCG
>JAHFGV010000051.1 GCA_023247255.1 Candidatus Omnitrophota bacterium
CGGCCAAGACATCTCGTTCATGGCTACTCAGGTGTTGGTAGGGTATCGGCATAGTCCGCGTATTCTAACGCGGAAGCCGTCAACCCCTCTAGCTGTTGCACTTACTTATTGAACTTGGGAAATGGAAGTTTCGCGAGGGGGGCTGAAAATCTCAGGGCTGATTTCGATGCCTTTGACCTTAAACTCGTGCATGAACGTGGGCTCATGTCCTGTCGCAACAAACTGACCGATCACAATACCTTCAGAACTGACACCGGTCTGTTGAAAGCGAAAGATCTCTTGAAACACGATCTCGGTTTCATTGACCAGTCCCACGATTTCGCTGATCGAAACCACCTTCCGGGAGCCGTCGGACAGACGCGCCGTATGCAAAACCAAATGAACGGCCGATGCGACCATCTCCCGGATAGTTCGTACGGGAAGCTCGACGTTGGACATAAGCACCATGGAATCCACCCGGCTGATCACATCCTTGGGCGAGTTGGCGTGGACCGTCGTGATGGATCCATCGTGGCCGGTGTTCATGGCCTGGAGCATGTCCAAGGTCTCCGCCCCACGACACTCACCAATGATGATTCGGTCCGGACGCATACGCAGGACGTTTCGGAACAAGTCTCGGGTGGTGACTTGTCCCCTGCCTTCGATGTTAGGGGGCCGGGCCTCAAGACTGACCCAGTGGATCTGCGGAAGACGCAACTCCGCAGCATCCTCAAGCGTGATAATGCGCTCACCTTGAGGAACGAAGGAACAGATGACGTTCAAAAGGGTGGTCTTGCCGGAGCCGGTTCCTCCAGAGATGACTATGTTTTTCTTGACCAGAATGCAGGCGCGAATAAACTGAGCCATCTGGGAAGTGATACTTCCCAGGCGGATGAGATCATCCTGGTGAAGGTGGATATGCCCGAATTTTCGGATGGATAGGGTGGAGCCTTTAACCGCAAGAGGAGGAATGATCGCGTTGACGCGTGAGCCATCGGGCAGCCGGGCATCGACCATGGGATTGGATTCGTCAATGCGCCTGCCTAGAGGGCCGAGGATCCGCTCGATCACGGCGCGGACCTGATCATCCGAGATGAAACGTTTGTTGGTGAGTTCCAGCCGGCCTTTGCGCTCAACGTAAATCTGATCCTTGTTATTGACGAGAATATCGTTGACCGTCGGATCCTGAAGCAGCTCTTCCAACGGCCCCAACCCCAGAGCCTCATCGCTGATCTCCTTCACCAGACGGGTACGGATTTCGTGGGATGATACGACACCCCCCAACTCGCGTGAGAGTAGATTGGAAATCACCCTCTGGCAACGATCCCGAACCTCCTGCTTATGGGCAGCTTCGCTGAGCATGGTGAGCGTCATCGATTTTAAATCCAACTCTTCCACCAGTTGCCGGTGAATCCGTTGCTTCAATAGAATCAACTCATCCTGCTCCCCCCGATTGACTTCGACGCTCTGGGAATAGAAGCGTGCCAGGCTGGCCGAGGTATCGGTCAGGTTGCCTCCCGATTCAGGAACCGGTTGATGCTTAGGAACTTCCTGGTGGGATAAGAAAAGACCGGGCGTGGTCGTCATCGTCTGCGCCAAATGACGGAAAGCCTCGGCAATCTTGGAGGTGCCGTGTAACGTCACGATAGGGGATCCTTGATTGACCGCAAGGCCAACGGTTCGACCATCCGATGGGATGGTGGCGATAAATTCGCAGGGTAAAGCCATGCGGGCATCCTGAGAACCAACGCCTCCACGACTTTCTGCGCGGTTTAAGATCGCCTTTACCATCTGCGGAGGAAACATCAACCGCTCAATAATATTCATGGCCGACTTGGTCTGATAGAGGGACACAATATCGGGGGTGGTCACAAGCAGAATGAGGTTGGCTTCGTCACAGGCGGTCACCAAAGGATCGGCCAGCCCTTTGCCTGCGTCCACGATGACATATT
The DNA here is from genome assembly GCA_023247255.1 of Candidatus Omnitrophota bacterium. Lineage (GTDB taxonomy): Bacteria > Omnitrophota > Gorgyraeia > Aquiviventales > Aquiviventaceae > JAHFGV01. Next base: position 1,932 of record JAHFGV010000051.1, read on the forward strand.
CGTAGCGCGCAGTGAGCGCCTGGAACAAAAGTCGTAACAGTTGCGGGCTGAGGCGAGTGACTTCGCTCGGTTCGGAAAGGCATTGCACCACATGCACGTTGGAGTCATGCACAGCGAGTATGCCTTCAAGCGGCAAAGTGGTTAAGTCGGGATGGGATTTTAAGTGGCTGGCCAATTCGACCACCGGATGCTGGATATTAAGCCGGAGCATCTTGGCCACATCGCCCGGAGCCATGACGTCCAGATCTACCAATGCAACCGGTTTGCGAATCTGGTCGGCGAGCGCTACCGCCAGGTTCATCGCCACGACGGTTTTCCCGACGCCTCCCTTGCTGCTGAAAATAACCACCTGGCGCCCCATGCGTCGAGGTCCGGCTGGATTGGTGGGTGCCTTGTTCGTCGTTTGTGCCGATTCCATTTCAGCCATCAAATATTTGAAAGGCTACTGATTCTAAGAGTGCCAGCGATCCTTTCCTCGTGATCGGTGAAACGTCCGACGAGAAACGCGCAGGAATGGATCACGGTAATCTTACCTGCCTGCTTTATAGGCGTGGAAAAAGTATATCTGATGCAAGAAATTTCGCGAAGCGAAATTTATGGGGTAAATACAACCGGGATATCCAGCCAGAGCTCACGTTCAGCCAACTCGGCAGGAAAGGGCGGGTAGGGCGCCTGTATCTTCGCTGCACTCAAGGCCTCCTGATCAAAGAGACTGGTTCCGGAGGACTGAATGATCTGGGCGCGCCCCAAGGTGCCATCAGCAAAAAGCTGAAGACGCAGTTTGACCGTCCCTTCTCCTGTGAAGGGGCGCTCTTGCAAGGGATAGCGAATGGCTTGAGCGATTTGTTCTTGAACCTGCATCGCATAAGTCAGACGGGGATCCTCTTCGATAGGCGCTGAGGGTCTGAGTTCGGATACCGATAGATCCTCGGGAAGCACTGGTTCTGCTTCCTCTGCTTGATAAGCTTCATCATCTTCATCTTCTTCATATGTAGAAGGAGGCACTGAGGCCTTCTGTTTCCAACGGCTCGTTTCATCGAGCAGCAACTCCGGAGTAAGGGTGATGACCAGCTCTCGCTGCTTGGATTCCCGCTCCGGTGCGCGGAACAGTGTCCCTAGAACCGGAATATTCGACAAACCAGGCACTTTGTCCACAGTATCACTATCGTCCACTTTTAAAAGGCCGGCGATGGCCACTGTCTCTCCTGAGTGCATGGTAACCTCGGTGTTGGCTTTGCGGACGGTGAAACCGGGAACAAACGCCGTCTGATTGCCGACAGGAACGTTCAACCCAACGGATTTATCAATGTCTGAAATCTCCGCTTGCATTTCAATCGTTATGGTCGTCGGTCGATTTCTCTGCTGATTGACATGCGGCGTCATTTGCAGCAACACCCCGGTTTCTCGGTGCTCAATGCTTGCGCTGACCGTCGAGGTGCTCGTCCCAAAAGAGGTCGCCGTGACTATCGGAACCTCCAACCCAATAAACGAAGATGCCTGTTTGCCATCTGCCGTCACCAGCCGGGGCTCAGCCAACACACGCGCTTTGCTCTCTCGAACCAAAGCGCTCAGCGTCGTGCTCAGAGTCCCACGAGAAACTGACTGGCCAACGCGAAATAAAGTATCGGAGAGACTCGCCGAGGACATCGCATCTTCGGTAACTTTGAACGATTCCGACCACTTGACACCTAATTCCTGCAAAGCGCTCCTATTGATTTCCACCACCTGCACGGACAAGCTGACGAGCGGCCCACCGGTACTTACCGCTTCGGTTTTTTTGAGGGTGGTCTCTACTTGCACCAGGTTCACCACGTGCTCTTTAAACGTAGACAGCACCTGATTCAACGCCGCTCGTTGCTGTTCATCTTCCAAGGTTCCAATCAGAAAAATTTTGTCTGCGCGTGGCAGAATCTTCAAAGGAGGAAAGTCAAACTGACTCAACAAATCCCGCAGCTCCTCGGCAATCTCAGGGATGGAGACTGTCGGTTCGGCTTTCGGCGCAGCACCCGGACCGGTAATCTCAAGGAGCGTTTCATGCTCACCGAGTGAGTCCCAGATGATGAGATTGGTCGATCCAGGCTGCTTCGCCCGCATGAGAATCTGCTTAGGCGACACAATGGTCACATCCACTAATTCAGGATCCCCAATAGCCACTCGTTTGACATCCGAAAGGCTCATCGTCTGAACCTGGCCAATAACCAGTTGAAGGGTGGCAACGGTGGGAACGTCGCTGAGCAAAGGAGCAGGCTCTTGCCTGAAATTCTCCGGCACAACAATGTCGGGAATGTCCGGGGAAACGATCGCTGGCTTCGCTTCTTGAAGTTCTTCTTGAATTTCCTCGGCAGAAGGCTGCGAGCTGCCCAACGTCCCTAGGGTAAGTACGCACAGCGTTAGGCTGAAAGCAATGGCCTGTCTGTAATCGCTCATCATCCGCTCGTTCTACATTGATTTCGCTTCGCGACAGGAAATTGTCATTCGCGGACCGAAACCACGCTGCGTTCGGTTCCCTTGTACACTTCCACCGTGTGCTCGGAAGGAGCTTTCTCGCTGGGGGGTTGTGCTCCCAGAACAGCCTCCATCAACCGAGGCAGACTCACAGGGTTTAAGGCCACTTGACGATCCTTATCGCGCTCCGAGCGCAAGCTCAACTCCACACGTCCATGTTCCCGGGCATAGGCCAGAACCGAGGTTTCCTGGGGAGTCAGCGCAACGGTCACATTAAAATCACGCCTGCCGCCTGAGTGTTCGTCCGGGGGACCTTCAGGCTGTCCGATCTTGCGTTGGTCAATCGCCAATACCGTCACATCTTGAAACAGGGCTATGGTGACTTCTTCCTCCTTGCGACCGGTTTGCTGCTCACCGGCAGGAGTCCTAAACGTCCACAGGATATCGACGGTGTCTCCGGGCTGAACAAATCCCCCTACCCCTTTCAGAAAATCCATCCCCAGGGTGACAGCCCGTTTACCCTCGGGTGTGAGTGAAGAAAGAGGCTCCCCCGCGGTTTTCACCCCGCCGCCAGATGGGGCTTCATCCGAACGCCGCAGCTTTGTCCTTAAGATCTGCTCTCCTTGAGCGATCGGAACCAAGGTGATCAAACCCACCACATCTTGAACGGTCGAAGTCGCGTAAGGCTGGATAAATTTCTTGGGGACCGATGACTGGCTGACATCTTCGGCGGTTAACGCTTTCTCTGGGGGAATATCGTGGCTGGCAACCACCACATCGATGGGATTTTGGTATTCAGCGAGGAACTTCTTGCGTTCCGACTCGAAGACTCTTCGTTGCTGGTAAAGATAGAATTGCACCAAGGCAACGGAGACAAGCCCAAGAACAGCCGCAAGAATAAATGGAAGTAGCCGCCGAATCATTCCACTCACCTATCCTTGGAAAGGAAACTTCACGGCTTGCGTCAACCCCCAATCAACCATCAGATTTTGATCCAACAGGCTGCTGAAAAACTCGTCTTCGCTACAAGCATTAGGATGGGGCAAGGGAACTGATAACTAAGGTTTTGCAAAATGCATCAAGGTTAGTGGTAGTGCTCACGTCTGTTTCATGAGTCATGTGTTATGTGTCATAGAAAGCAAAAGGCGTACTTTGACCGTGCTTGAGATGCCTGTTTATTTTCTGCTTTTTTCATGACTCATGACACAACACTCGGTCAACACGTTGGCTATTTTTGCAAAAGCCCCGTTGTAATCCTTTCCTACTCTCCCGCCCCTTGCCCCCTATCACGAGCTTTAAGCAAAGGGATGTTTTCCGTAACCGGCTCAACCACGATGGGCTCTACTGCGTTACGCCTTCTAGCCGATCGGTAAAACGCTCGATCTTGGCCTTGTTATTCAGATCAGTAATGGATTCTTGAAATTTCTGAACCTGAAGGAAGCTCTTGATTTCATCCCAGATTTCGTTGATCGGTCGCTGTCGTGCCTGCTGTTTCTCCGATAATCGGAAGATATGGTATTGACCGTCAGAGCCCTTGACGTAGTTGCTTAAGCCCCCGAGCTGGTCGATAGCAAACGCAGCCGCTTCAAGCACTGGATCTAGACTGATGACACCGGCTGCGGAGGCATCCGCCTCTTGAGGGTACAGGAAAGCCTTGTCATCGGATCGCATGATCCAATTCTCAATCATCCCTCCTTTGGCGGCCGTCGGTCCTAGAGAAATCTGCTGCGCCAATGTCGCGAAATCGAATGATTCCCCATGCAACCGTGCCAAGGCCTGCTTAGCCTGATCTTCCGATGCAACCACCAACTCTTTTAATCGAACCCTCTCGGGTTCTCGAAAGCCTGCCTTATTTTGTTCATAGTATTTTTGAATTTCCTCAGGACTGACGGTTACACGTTCCTGAGCCTTTCGCAGCCATTCCTGGGCAAAGAATCCCCGATGAACAAATTCCCATCGCCGTTGCGTGTCCGCCGCCTGTGTCAATCCTTGAGCGACTGCATCCTGCCGCATCAACTCGGAGTGGATCAATTGCTCAAGCACACCTTCCATCTCATCCGCAGAAAGCCGTGTCCATTCTTGACCGAGATTTTCACTCAAGAGCTTCCGCTCCTGGATGAACAGCTCAACATCCGTTTTTGAAATGGGCGTTCCGTTGACGTTAGCGATCACTTCCTGAGGAAGCACCCGGGGACGATCGGGAACCGCAGCCTTGCCTGTCGGAGTGGAAAGTGTGGCTGCCGCAGGGTCTTTTTGTTTCTTTGAAAACCAGGGTAAGTTTTCGGACAGTTGCTCGCATCCGACGCACAAAATGCAAAGGCCTGAGACTAAAACGACAAAGGCACCTGAGACACAGGCACCTTTGTCTTTTTGATGATCGCGGGCGTTTTTCACCGCTCTGCGTTTTGTTTTCATACACTCACCATCATCAATGATGAAACCGCCTTGGAATTTTCGATTGCCGATTTTGGATTGTCGATTGGAAGACGGCCGTTCAATCGAAAATCGTCAATCGACAATTCCCTTGACCCTTGCAGTCTACAGTCTTAAGGGGAATGGCTGGCATGCGCTTTAGGGTTTGTTTGACCGGGTCAACTAAAATTCCAACCGATTCCAAAGCAGTCACTCCCAGTATCGGCTCAGCACCCTCAGGGCCAAATATAACTCGACCCGAGGTAAGCTCCCCCATAAATTCAATCTCAACTAATCCAAAAGGATACTCCACCTGCTTCCCATCAGCTAATTCATAGGTCATTTTTCCCCTGCGAGCAATACCGGCCCTCTGTAAAGCTGAGGCCGGCGCCAAGCAGTCCGTTGCTCCTGTATCAACCAGAAAATCAGCCTCGTATTTCCTCTTGGCTGATTGCCTTGCCTTTAACGTAACAGTTACATGAGTCAATCCCATCTTTCACCTTTACCTGAAAAACCCAGCGCTACCGGGATTCGGCGCCCTCCGCTCCTAAGGAATCATGAAACAGCCTGGGAATTTTCGATTGTCGATTTTGGATTGTCGATTGGAAGACGGCCGTTCAATCGAAAATCGACAATCCAAAATCGACAATTCCCTCGGCTCTCTTGATTGACCGAAGGCTCGGCTCACTTCGACCTCGTACGAATAACAATGGAGCAGCGGAGAGTCGGCGCCCTCCGCTCCTAAGGAGGGTCGATCCTCCTATCCGTCGGATCGACTTCTATAAAAAGTCGCGGCTCCCTTCGAATCCCGGCTTATGTCAACACCAGCGCTACCGGGATTCGAACCCGGGTTTCTTGGCTGAGAACCAAGCGTCCTAAACCGGGCTAGACGATAGCGCCCTATAACTCTAATTACACGGGAATCGTGGACTACGGATTTTCGGTTTCCGATTGTATCTTCTTATCAATCCACAATTCACAGTGGTTTTAAAGGCTTTAAAACAAAGTTCTAATGGTGTGAGGTATATCTATCACATTTTTCGACAACGGTCAAGGAATGTCTCGGAATATCCAGCAAGGGCATGCGAAATAATCCAAAAAGCCCGAAACGGCTGGAACTATTTTGCCAGGCGGATATCGGGCATAGGAAAGTGCGCAGTGTTGTGGGTGACGAGGGTCAATTCGTGGATTACCGCTGTTGCAGCGATAAGGGCATCTGCCGTTGTTTGGTCGAGCCTCGAAGCTGTCGTAACATCCGATTCACATCGGCCTGGGTCCGAAGGTGTGTTCGATCCTTCCAGAGTCCTGCGACCTGACGAAGTGCCCTTCGCTGCGTGAAGTTTTCCAAGTACTGCGCCGTAGCCTCAGCAATCACATCCTGAAAAACGGCGAGTTAGCCGTTTTTCAGAAATTGTCTATTCTGAAGACAACTTCCCCAAAGGTTTCGCAGCGGTTTTTTATGGCGGCTAAACCACACCTGCAACCCATTATCCATCATGGGATTCTCGCCGTCATTGGTCCCCGGACGTCGCGCAGCCTTAAGCTTGCTGTAGATACAGGCGCCACTTACACTATGCTTCCTCCCGATCTTCTGCTCGACATCGGGTATGACCACACACTGAAATGTCTGGGGTTGGGGGTCAGAAACGTCGAGGTCATTGCCCACCATCTGCCACCAGAGAGTCCTGTTGAGGGATTGCTGGGCCTGAATGTACTTGTACTTTGAGCCGTTCCAGATATTTCATCAAGCCCTTCGACCGTTTTCAGTTTAAGTGCTACTTCTCCGCTGCCAGCGCACTAATCGCTCTCATCGCTCGCTGTCCACTCGATCTTAACCACCCACTAATACACCGCTGGATAGCCTACGCCGACGCCTCGGGGGATTCTTCCTCCCGCTTCAGTATGAGTCACGTTGGTAGCACTGCCTGTCGGGGTAATGCTCACGGCAGAGGTAGCACCTGTCGTTGTGAGGCTTCCTGTGGTCAGGGCAATCGTGACGGTGTCTCCTCCAGATAAACTGGCAAAGTCTGCACGCAAGATGTAGTTGGTGGCGGCGCTCACGCTGAAGGAGGTCGAGAACGTGATCGTGCCTCCTGCTTGGCTGACTGTCCCGGCTCCTCCTACCGCA
>JAHFGV010000052.1:0-5877 GCA_023247255.1 Candidatus Omnitrophota bacterium
TTCGTTAAGAAATGACTGCGCTATTTGGCCGTGGGGATTTTGACTCAGGGCAAGGCGCGAAGAGCGAGCATCCGCGATGAGGATGTAAGCGATGAGCAACGCAGCCATGGGTCAAAAGCCACCGGTCAAATGGATGCAGTTATTTCTTAACGAACCCTTAGGGGGATGAATCGGGGGATGACTCAAACAGATGTCGATACTGGCCGTAGCCTTCCTTTTCCAATTCATCTTTCGGGACAAACCTCAAGGCGGCTGAATTGATGCAGTAGCGCAGCCCGCTCGGCTGTGGCCCATCGTCAAACACATGCCCCAGATGCGAATCGCTACTCTTCGAGCGCACCTCGGTGCGGATCATTCCGTGGCTGGCTTCCTGTTTTTCAACGATCGTCTCCGGCCGAATCGGTCTGAAAAAACTTGGCCAACCCGTCCCCGAATCAAACTTATCGACCGAAGCAAATAGCGGCTCGCCTGTCACAACGTCCACATACAGGCCGTGCTGCTTATTATTCCAGTAAGCATTGGCAAAGGGCTGCTCGGTTTTGCTCTCACGCAAGACTTGGTACTGCTGTGGCGTCAGTCGCTTCCTCAGCTCTGCGTCGCTTAAGGGAAGTGCGCATTGCTTGGGTGTTTTTTCAGATGGAGCGGGATGCTTTTGGGTCATGCGTTCCTCCTGTTGGGTTGCTGGATCCATCGCGCGCACAGGCTGCATGCTAAGACTCAGCGCGATCGTTCCCAAAATCCCAGTTCTCACTGAGGTTTTGCAAAATGCATCGAGATTAGTGGCAGCGCTCACGTCTGTGTCATGAGTCATGTGTTATGTGTGGTGAGATCAGCGATGGCGAAAACCCTGACGGGAATGCGTCTTGGGATGAGCCGGCCGAGGGCGTGGATCATGCGGCCGTGGATCGTGCGGCCGTGGGGATTTCTTGTAGTCGAAATGCGGTAACGTCACCCGCGGCAGGGCCCGGTTCAATGCCTGTTCAATGGCTTTGATCATCGGCTCTTCCTCTCGGTCGACCAGGGTGAAGGCATCTCCTGTAGCCTCAGCGCGGGCAGTGCGACCGATGCGGTGGATATAATCTTCCGGAGTATTGGGCATGTCAAAGTTAATGACATGGCTGATTTCTTCAATATCGATGCCGCGCGCCGCAAGATCCGTGGCTACCATGACTTGGCTCCGTCCCTGGCGGAATCGCTCCAAAGCCCGCAGCCTTTGGCCTTGGCTGCGGTCCCCATGGAGGACGGACACAGCGAAGCCGTCGTGTTCCAGCTTCTGTGCCAGTCGATCCGCATAGTGCTTGGTGCGGGTGAAAACGAGCACAGAGGTCATCCCCTGGCCGCGCAACAGCTCAATGAGCAATGACGTCTTGAGATGCCGGGGCACCGGATAAATCGCATGGCGAATGCCCACCGGGGAAGAAGAGGGTCGGCCGATCTGAATCTTCACCGGTTGACGCAGAACCTGGTGAACCAAACTCATAATCGCTTCCGGAAGGGTGGCGGAGAAAGCGAGGTTCTGGCGAACGGGTGGCAGCAAGCGAAGGATTTTGTTGATGTCCGGAAGAAACCCCATATCGAGCATCCGGTCGACTTCATCGAGGACTAATACCTCCAGGTTCGCGAAATCGATGCGGCCGGAATAGACGTGATCCAGCAATCGGCCGGGTGTGGCGGAAACGATATCGACGCCGCGTAAGAGCGCTTTGATCTGCGGCTCCATCGGTACCCCACCAAAAATCGCCGCACCCTTGAGAGGGACGTAACGGGAAAGGGCCCTTAGATGTTCCATCGATTGCAGCGCCAGTTCTCGCGTGGGGGCAAGAATGAGAGCGCGCATATGGCCGCCGTGGCCGCCGCGGTTTTGCCCATTGAGCAGCCGATGGAGCAGGGGTAGGACGAAAGCCGCTGTCTTGCCGGTGCCGGTGGGCGCGCAGCCAATGACGTCACGACCCGACAGGATCGCTGGGATGGCTTGCGCTTGGATCGGTGTCGGACGGATGAAACCGAGGTCGTGGATTCCCTTGAGCAACTCGGGATGAAGGTGAAAAGAGTCAAACGTCAGCGCGTGGGAATCCGCATGCGCTGAAGGATGCAGTGGAGAGCTGCCTGCGCCGGAGATTGAGTCCTTGGAAGAATGTGGAATCATCGGTGCACCTCATAGGCCCGCTGCCCGTTGGGCGCGCAGGCGCAGTTTGGCATCCGCGATGCGCTTGCGGATGCGCAGGGATTGGGGAGTGACTTCGAGAAGCTCATCAGCATCGATATACTCGAGCGCCAACTCCAGTGTCAACTCACGCGGCGGGACGAGCACAATAGTCGTCTCGCCTGTTTCCGAGCGAACGTTAGTCAGTTTCTTCTTCTTGCAAATATTCAGCTCGACGTCCCGGTCGCGGCTGGCCTGACCGACCACCATTCCCTGATAGACAGAAACGCCGGGCCCGATGAACAACTCTCCCCGCTCCTGCGCGTTGGTGATTGCGAAAGAGCTGCTCAGTCCATCCTCGGTGGCGATGAGCGAGCCATGCGGTTCCTGAACCGGCAGGTCAGCTATCAATGGTCGGTAGGCATCGAAAACATGGTGGGCAATGGCCGTCCCGCGCGTCTTCTTCAGAAGGGTACTCTTTAATCCAAGCAAACCCCGTGTCGTAATCAGATACTCGGCATGAATCTCCCCGCTGGGCGTCTGGAGCATCTCTTGCAGTTCGGCACGCCTGCGTCCCAGTTCCTCGATGATTACACCCTGATAGACCGCAGGCACATCAATGGAAAGAAACTCATAAGGCTCATAGGTTTCGCCCTCGATCTGCTTATAGACCACCTCGGGTTGTGACACCTCAAGCTCGTAACCTTCGCGGCGCATCGTCTCGATGAGAATCGCCAGGTGCAGCTCACCGCGCCCGGACACAAGAAAAGTATCCGCGCTCTCGGTGTCGACGACGCGCAGGGCCACGTTAGTCTCCAGCTCCTTCTGCAGCCGCTCGCGCAACATCCGTGAGGTTACGTACTTGCCCTCACGTCCTGTAAAGGGACTCTTGTTCACCGCGAATGTCATGCGCAGAGTCGGCTCTTCGATGACGACAGCGGGCAGTGCCTTGGGCCTTTCGGGATCGGTAATCGTGTCTCCGATGCCCACCTCGTCAAACCCTGCCACCGCGACGATCTCTCCGGACTCTGCCGCTTCAATCTCCACGCGCTCCAGACCCTGATACGCCAACACGGCTGTCGCCAGACCTGCTTGTTTTTGACCGTCAGCCGTCAGCCGCAGAATCGGCTGTTGTCGCTTCAGGGAACCTGCATGGATTTTTCCAATTCCCATCTTGCCTTTGAATGAATCGTAGGCCAGCGCCAGCACGAGCATCTGAAGCGGTTCATCCGGCAACACCTTAGGCTTAGGAATCCGCGCGATGATCGTCTCGAAAAGTGGCGCGATGTCCGGACCTATCTTTCGCAAATCAAGCGTTGCTGTGCCTTGTGTGGCTGAGGTGTAAAGAATGGGAAAATCCAACTGCTCCGATGAGGCGTTGAGCTCAACAAACAGATCGAACGTGCGATTCACCACATCGTCCACCTGCGCATCGGTCCGATCGATCTTGTTCACCACCACGATCACAGGCAGCCCCAGTCCGATGGCTTTACGTAGGACAAATTTCGTCTGCGGCATCGGGCCTTCCTTGGCATCGACCAGAAGAAGTGCGCCATCGACCATCCGCAAGGTGCGTTCCACTTCACCGCCGAAATCCGCATGGCCGGGCGTGTCGACGATGTTGACCTTATAGTCCCCGTAACGCAGGCTGCAGTTCTTGGCTCGGATCGTGATTCCTTTCTCACGCTCCAAGTCCATGGAGTCCATGATCAACACCCCTATGGGCAGCGCCTGCCCACGCACCGTACGGGTGTAGCGCAGCATCGCATCGACCAGGGTTGTCTTGCCGTGGTCCACATGAGCGATGATGGCAATGTTACGAATGTACGCTGAATCCATCGGCTTGTGTCACTAGGGATGCACTCTTAAATGAAACCACTGGTGAGCGTGTTGACTTGCCTCGATGGTTTCATTTAAAAAACGACGGGAGAAAACGTGCGGGGATTGATTCGGGTCGCGGATGTGTTCTGCCGTCACTGCCCCAACTTGCTAACTATTCTACCATATTCCATTAACAGACGATGGAGTTTTTAGATGGTAGGACCGCTAGACGTTGAAGCGGAAGCTGAGGATGTCTCCGTCTTCCACCCGATAGTCTTTGCCCTTGAGGTAGGATCTGCCGGCAGAACTCACGGCTTGCTCGCTGCCAAACGCTGTCAGATCGTCGTATTTCATCATCTCGGCTCGGATGAAGCCGCGCTCGATGTCGGAATGAATGACGCCTCCGGCCTCGGGTGCTAAGGCACCCCGTCGCACCGTCCAGGCACGAACCTCATCGGTCCCGACAGTGAAATAAGAGATCAATCCGAGCGCTTCGTAGCTGACGCGCGTCAGCCCATCGATCGCAGGCTCAGGAATGCCAAGCTCTTTCATGAAGGCAACCCGTTCCTTAAGATCGTCGATCTGGGAGAGTTCCTCTTCAACCTTGGCAGAAAGCTGCACAAGATGAATGTGTTGGTCGGCGTAGCGCTGCGTCACTTCCTGACTCAGACGGTTGTCCGACAGAGTTAACTCATCAACGTTCAACACGATCACGCAGGGCTTGCGAGTCAAAAGCGGCGTTCCACTGAGTAGCCGTTGTTCCTCCACATCCAGCGACAGCGTGCGCAAGGGACGATTGTCATTCAGATGCGCCTGGAGCTTCAGCAGCAAGACCTGTTCTTTGGATCGGTCAACACCCCCACGGCCTTTAAGCTCCTTGGCGATCCGCTCCAGCCGTTTCTCCACAAAAAGCAAGTCGTTAAGAATAAGCTCCGCCTGAACAGCGTTCACATCCCGCAAAGGATCCACAGAACCATCCAGATGAAAGACTGTATCATCTTGAAACGCACGTACGACGTGGGCGAGGGCATCCACCGTCAGGAGCGTCTTCAACAATTCCTGGTTCTTAGCGGAGTCTTTCGTCACATCCGGCATCAGCCAATACTGAATCGTCGCCGGCGTTATCTTGGCCGGGCGATACAGCGCAACCAGTCGGTCCATGCGCGGATCGCGCACAGGACACATGCCCGGGATGGCTGAGCTATTCGCTGAGGACACCGTCCCAGCATCCACTGCCGTAAGCAGATGCATGAGCGTTCTCTTGCCTGCCTGTGGAAGGCCGATTAATCCGATCTGCATCGATGGCCCCTGATTTTCGTCACGATCTCATTCTGCTGTTAGGCGATTATTATGTCAGGCGGTCTAACTAGACGTAACGGTAACCGAGGGAGGATTAATCGATGGGCCGGCGATGATCACGCCGGACGTATTGAAGGTAATGGTCACCTTTGGGGCTCCGCCAGGACTCACGACAATCGAGTAGCCAGTGAATGTCTGGATCCGGCTTGCCTCTGGAATCGTAAATGTGGAGACGGCGTAATCCGATCCCGCATCATTACCGGCGACGGTGTTGAATGACGTTCCGTTCGTATAATCCGTCGTGCTGCTGCCGGTATTACGAAACCCTTTGAGCTGCAGGGTCGATCCCAAAGTAACACGCACCTGATCATAAGTCCCTGCATCCATCGGCGTTCCGCTCACAAGACCGGCTGCCACCGCTCCGGCGTTGGCCGAGGCGATGTTGATCACCTGGCTGCCGCTAAAGACTGTCGTGTAGGTCGTGCCGCTATCTTTCGAAACCTCTACCTTGGTAATGGTCACGGTGTATGTGCCATCCGCACCCCCGGAGGCGGCTTCAGCGAGCCACCCCGCACCCGTCAGGCTCAATGTCCACACGACTAATACAAACGCAA
>JAHFGV010000052.1:5977-8647 GCA_023247255.1 Candidatus Omnitrophota bacterium
AAATCTCACACGAGCCCTCATGTTCCTCTGGCAACCTCAACAGTAAGCGTACCGGTCTGGCGCCATCGTTCTACCACGATCTCATGGTGACGTTCCACGAGGCTGTAGAGAAATTCGCTGGCATCGCTCTCTGGAAAGGCCGTCGCGTCCCATTGAAGAGGCGAGTGCCAGGATTGCGGGGCGTTGTCTCCCAGGGGAATGCGAAAGGCAACGGTCATTCCCCAATCCACGTTGGACTTCGTGCTATCGCTCACCAGCCCGTCGATCACCAGAAAGGGAAAGGGTTTATACTCGGCGCGGAGCGTCCAGCCGTAGCGGTTCTTGAATTCCTCGAAGTTGTAGAAGTTGTATCCGCCGAATACCTTCAGTCGTGAGTAATAAGGCACCGGGGCGCCCAACTCAAAATCCCATCCGTTGACAGCTTCCTCAAACGTATTGCCGCCTGCGTTTTCTTCCACCAGGCGCTTTTGCGACAAACCGATGTACATGTTCGTCCGCGCTTCGGCATAGGCGCTCAATGCCTCTGCCCCCCAGCCGACTCGATAATGCGAGTCGTCGGTATCATAATCGTGGAAGACATTCATCCCCAACAGCCAGGACTGATTGAGTGCCAATTGGCGGAATCCTAGCCCTGAATTGAAAAGGTAGCTGCGATCCGCGTAGCGCACACGCGGTTCCACAAACAGCAGGCGCGTCCGATCGCTATCTCGGTAGAGAGGCAGGAGGATGTCCGCAAAGTAACTCGGCCCTTCATCTTCGTCGACATTCAGGCCGAATTCCCAACTTTCCATAAAGTCAGGGAGTGATTGCGCACAGACAGCGGTGGGAGGACCGAGCAAGCCTACGATACCCAAACAAAGGATCAAGCGCACCCGTTGTTTCAGCTCACAATCCTCCATGCGTGAGAGACATCGTTGGCCTGCTCTTAAGCGCAATTATAGCAAAGATCGAGTGCCTTGCAAGTGTTCTTGCGCAAGAGCGCGGCACCGAATGCCTATAAAAAAACGGCGGCCCTTTTCAGGCCGCCGCAAAAATGGATCCGACTGATGATTAGGCTTGCTTCCTGCGGCGTCGTAATCCCGCACCAACCAGCCCCAGACCATAGAGTATCAGCGTGCTAGGCTCAGGAACAACCCCTGTTGGATTCGTCGGCCTGTTATCAAAGTGCAAGCCAGCAACAGTATCGATCTCATCATCGCCGTCTCTGTGTAACGCACCCGGACCTCCGGAGAACAGGTTGACATAACGGAATTCCTGCTGACCCGGCAGTCGCCACACAGTCGTGAAACCATCGGCTATTTGCGTCATGTCCCAGCCTTCTAGATAGACGCGATCAAGGTCGGCGAGTACCCAGTCGGTGCTGCCGTCTGACCCGAGGGAGGTCGCAAATTTGTTGTTGGAGAGGTACACCGAGTATTCAATGGCCTCACCAGGCAGCGGCCCATGATCGATGATGGGAAATACAACCGCCTGGTTGGCTGTCCCACCCAAATCCCAGACGTTCCCCTCGGCCCAACTGCTGCCGCCGTTTCCATTATCCTGGACCCACTGCCAGTCGAGCTCATTTGCTCGCAGCGTATATTGGGCGAGTGATTCGCCGCCACAGGAATATCCATACGTCCCATTCGCAAAACTAAAGCCGGAACACCCTAGATTATTTCCGTAGTATGACCCTGTCCCTACTCCGGACGTATTAAAGGTCGAATCGTCAAGCAAGCTATCTGCGATGACCTGCTGGCGGTTTGCCAAAGTGTCGCTGCCATAGACCAAACCTGCGAATGTTCCTACAGTAGCACCCTGCCAGTTCCGGGAATCATCCGGATCGGTTAACAACGCCGCTTCCGTCTGGCATGCACCTGCTCCCACAAACGCTACGCTGAGTAGTATTCCCGCTATCCACTTGCACTTAGAAAGACTTGAAAACCTCATATGTGCCTGCTCCCTTCAGTTTTGCCCTATAGTCATCTTATTACGTTTCTTTAAATAGCAGGGTTCATGCCAAAAATGTTTTTTCTATACTATTTCTCATTTTTATAACATTTTATAATGAAATCCTAGCACCCTAACTCGATGCTCGGCTTTGCAGAAGCAAAACGTCGGAGGTGGCTCGCGGGAGGGATCGCGGCACTCGATAAATGGCCGCCTGGTTGGGCTGGAAGGCTACCTCATGGATTGAAACTACTGAAGTTCTCCAACGTAATGTTGCAAGAACACAACTAGTGTACTTTCTGACTGAGGTTTTGCAAAATGCACCGGGGTTAGTGGCAGTGCTCAAGTCTGTTTCATAAGTCATGTGTCAGGTGTCAGGTGTCATGAAAGACTGTTTCATGTTTTATGTGTCATGAGTCATGGAAAGCAAAAGGCATACTTTGGCCGTGCTTGAGATGCCTGTTTATTTTCTGCTTTCTCATGACACATAACACATGACTCATGAAACAGACGTGAGTGTTGGATATTAGAACCATGACACAACACTCGGTCAACACGTTGGCTATTTTTTCAAAATCCCAGTTCTGACTTGAACGGGCGGGTGTCGTGTGTAATGCTCCCCATTTTTCAAGCTGGCACTAACGGAGTCTGATGGCTGCTGATCCACTGCTGTTCACACGACTCGGGCGTCCGATACCCGAGACTCGAATGCAGGTAGCTGACGTTGAATTGCTCGAACCA
>JAHFGV010000053.1 GCA_023247255.1 Candidatus Omnitrophota bacterium
GGCCAGAAAGCCGCCTCAAAGATTTTGAGCAAGCCTTGCACGTCATCCCGATTATCAAGCCTGTCGTGCTCCGGCGCATCTATCAAGAGCTGCCCAAGACCTGGCAACGAGGTGTGCTGGAAGGTTTGAAGCGGGCCGCCCAGAGCGTGCCACTGTTGAAAGCCGACGCCATCCATCTGGCTGATACACTACAAGAGCTTCGGACAGTGAAGACGTAGTGTAATTGCCTGCAACATTACCCGCCTCTCCCGACGCTAGTGAGTGAGCGAAAATGCCTCCGCTAGCAACTTCTGGAACGCCTCGAGCTGACGCTGTGGGTCGTTGATCTGGGTCAGCGGGCGGAGGCGGTTCTCGCTGAAGAAGCGGATGGCCCGCGGTCGGTCAGGCGCAGGAGCTGGTCCTTGATCTCGGGGGCCAGTCGAAGCAGGCTCATGACCTGGGTGATGCGGACGCGCGAGACGCCCAGATCTCGGGCCAGGTCTGCTTGAGTTTTCACGAACGGGTCAGACAGCAGGATGTTGGCGTAGCGACGGGCTTCGAGCAGCGGCGAGGTATAGACCCGATCGGGCACGACCGCGGGCGGTGTCCACTGGAACACGATGCGGCGGCCGGCGTGGCCGCGGCGGGTGGGGCGCGTGTCGATCGTTTGATAGACTGGGAAGGCTTGCCACCACGCCGGATCAGAATTGGTGCAGTGAGTGGCCAACACGGGGAGCCACTTATGAGCGCTACGTCCGCGAGTTTCAACACTCCGGCGTGAGGCTTCGCCAAAAGCAGCCTCGCCAGCGGGATCCGTTCATCGAAGAATTGACAATGAAGCTACGGCAGAGTCGAGAGGCGTTGCACCTCTCACAAGGACAAGTAGCAGAGATGCTTGATTGTAGCCAACAGTTTGTCTCTGGAATCGAGCAGGGATGGGAGAAGATCACGATCGATTATCTCCGAAGGTTTGCGAATAAGACGGGGTGTGACTTTGATCTCATTCTCAGGCCGCCACACCAAGCCCATGCGGAAGAAGTCAAAGTCACCGAAGACTACACCGAGCTCAAGACGTGGATTGAGCAGGAAGGCCGGGAGGCTCTCGCTATTGCGAAGAGCAAGTAACTCGATAAGTGCCTGATCGAGATTGTCGCCTATCTTCCAGATGCCGTCGTCAATGCACAGCGGGATGCGTGGAAAATGACCCAGGGGCAAACTCCAGAGAAGACCCTGCAATTTTGGCAAGACGAACTGCGGCGGGCCATGGAGCAGACCCAGGTGCATTCATTTGGATGGCCGATCGGACTCGTGATGACTCGACCCGAGTATGCACCAAAGCCTCATCCGGACGGCATCCGAGCCACCATTCTGCACAAGGGATCTTTGTTTGACTACTGGGCGCTTCGGACAGGCCGGGTGTTTTATCTCCTCAAGACGTTGTTTGAAGATCAGCGATCTGAAGGGAAGATTTTCGTAGATACACGGATCGTCCGAATGGCAGAAACGCTGCTGTGTCTTAGCCGGCTCTATCGAGCGCTCCACGCGGGGCCCGAAGAGAAGGTCGTGATCAGGATTCAATATACAGGCCTTCGAGGCCGGATATTGTCTACCGCAGATCCCGCGCGAATCATGGAATTTGACCGCGTCTGCGTGGAGAACGAGACCGAAAGCTGGATTAAAGAACGCCTGAAAAACATCGAACCCAAGCTTGTCGATCTGGTTCATGCAGCGGTCAGTGAGCTTTGCAGCTTGTTCGACTACTTTCCGCTGTCCAAGGAGCAAGTGGTGCAGCCACTTGTAGAGAAATTCCTTCGAGAAAATGCCGAGCGGCCCACTACCTGAGTGAGAGGGTAAGGGCGATGTTCCAAATCGAGAACGAGGACCAGCGCAGGGCACGGGAGATTCTGGGACGCACTCTGAGTAGTTGAGAGTTAGTCATTCCTTTGAATGCTTGATCCGTTTCTTCTGATAGCAAACAACGGGCAACTGTGGTATATTCGAGCTACTTTATTCGTGGAGATCCACGCCCGACAGGGGGAGGGATTCCCATAGTAAACGCGTGTGTTTCAGAAATTTTGCGAAGCGAAATTTCTATGGAGGCGAAGATGACGAAAGCTACTGTGGAACTCTCGGAAACGAACTTTGACGAGGAAGTGACAAAATCCTCGACGCCGGTTCTGGTGGACTTGTGGGCAGCCTGGTGCGGGCCCTGCCGCATGATCGCGCCGCTGGTTGAGGAGTTTGCCGATAGGTATCAAGGAAAGTTAAAAGTGGGGAAACTCAACGTGGATGATCATCCGCAGATCGCCTCTTTGTTCCGCGTGATGAACATTCCAACCTTGCTGTTCTTTAAAGAAGGGAAGGAGATTGACCGCGTTGTGGGCATCATCCCCAAAGAAGAGCTGGCCCGGAGAATCGAAAAGGTCGTCGGGTGATTTGGCTGCGCACGACGGATTCTTACCCAAACGACCCTGGATGTGAGTGAGGGCCGATGGGACGCCGCCAACAGCCTCTGGCCCGCTTGGCCGTATTTTGTTCGGGTCAAGGAACCAACCTCCAAGCGATCCTGGATGCAATCCGCAAAGGCACGCTGCATGCCCAGGTGGCGCTCGTCATCAGCGACAAGAAAGATGCCCCGGCCCTGCGGCGCTCTGCACGGGCCCACGTTGAGGCGTGCTTCGTCGATCCTAACGCCTATCCCCATCGAGTGGCCTATGAGCGGATGTTGATTCGCCTGCTGGATGAACGGCAGGTAAGGCTTGTGTGTCTAGCGGGATTCATGCGTATTCTGTCCAGGGTTTTTATCCGCCGTTACCCTCAACGGATCCTCAATGTCCACCCTGCCCTGCTGCCGGCTTTCCCCGGTGCGCACGCGATTCGCGACGCCCTGGCTTGGGGGGTGAAAGTCACCGGCGTCACCGTACATTTCGTCGATGAACAGCTCGATCATGGTCCGATCATCGTTCAAGAAGCTCTCTCGATTGCGCCACGGCAGACGCCGGATTCCCTTTTAAAAAAAATCCATTCGATCGAGCATCGGCTTTATCCTAAGGCCATCCAGTGGGTGTTGGATGGGCGCGTGAAAATGTCCGGGCGTTACGTGCACGTCGTGACGGACGGAGGATGATTGTCAGATGATCATCGGTGAACTCACACCGTCAGGGGGGGAGGGGCGTTAGGACTCACTCACCCGCCAGAGTGGATGAGCCCTGATGACGTCAGCCGTTAACGAAAGACGTCGAGCTGAGTCTTAGGAAGGGTAAGATGCCGACCGGTGAGTGGGTGGACGAGCCGGATACTCTCAAAAGCTTTGAACCGATAGGTAGCCAGGATGTGGACAATCGTGCTGGTGGATATCTGAAACGCTTTCTGCATCGTGGCCTCATCGACTGTCTGATTAAGAAACGGCAAGACGTTTAACGTAAAGACAAACTCGCCATTCTGAAAGTTCCCCTCGCATTGCCCGACAGTCGCCAGCCCGCCTGTTTGTAGCTCGGCGGTAAGCGACTGTTGAATCCTCTGGGCAAGCTGCCGACTCAGGAAATCTTCCAGACGTATGTCGGTGGGGACCAATTGCTCCAGCGACATCGGTCCTTGATTGGTCCGATGTACGTCGAAAATGGTTCGTGAAAAAATCTCGCCGATCCCGATGCGGCTCGCGTAGGCCTGTTTGATATCGTCCACATAGCGAACGATCGTTACATAGGCTCCGGAGACGCTGGGATCCGATAAAAGGATCACGTAAAAGCGGATATCGGCATCGGTGCTCAGAACCACGCGATGGAGAGCGCCTAGAATTTTTTGGAGGGTGGGTTCAACGGCTGGGCCCAGACCTATCTGCTGATTGACCTGAATGATGGTCCCGGGCAATTCCACGTGCACGGCTAGGGTGTGATCAATGACCCGAACGGAGCCGGTAACGGCCTCTTGAGTCAACAAACCCTGGACCGCGTTTGTAAGATTCTCTTTGGGATAGGTCGGTTTGCTGCTGCAGCCATGCGTCAGAAACAGCGCGCACAAAAGAATCCCCCCAACCCCCAGAGCCGAGACGGTTGGCGGGATTCCCCATACCAGACTATGAAACGGGTTGCGTCGGGAACACGCGTTGTTTTCCGTACTCCGCGAAGATCGCCTCGATTTCATCATATTCCAACTCGTTTTTCATCAACAATTCATCCTTGAAGCGTTCCAGCAAGACATCTTCCTGTCGCAGCAGATCTTCCACTTCCTTCAAGCAGGTCTGAAGAATATGGTGGGTTTCCTCGTTGAGTTTCTCCTTGATGCCGTCAGAGAGATGATCTCCAGAAGCACTCCGCCGGAAGGTCCAGGATCCCACCAATACCTCATAATCCCCGACGAATCCGTTCGAGCCCATTCCCAGGCTCCAAACCATGTGATGGGCCGTGGCGATTGCGTGTTGGAAATCGCCGCTTACTCCTGAAGTCGTCGAGCCACATTTGAGTTTTTCAGCCACATAACCGGCCAACGAAGCTTTGATATCGGCCAACAGCTTGTCTTGCCTTGCGCTGTAATAATCATGTCGAGGGGTGTGGTAGACGACGCCTAGTGTGGAACGCCGCATATGAATGGAAGCTTTGAACACATCCTCCGTCGGATGCAGCAAGTATACGACGATGAGATGTCCGGCCTCGTGATAGGCGGTATCTCGCCGTTCTTCCGGGATCATCTCGCGGTAGCGCTTGGAGCCCATCTCAATCCGCTCAAAGGCTTCGGAAATATCTTTGAAAGTGATCTGGAGTCGTTTGTTCCTTGTGGCAATCAGTGCCGATTCTTGAACGACACTTTCGATTTCCGCTGGAGACTTTCTTACAGAACGGCGTGCCAGCCGCGGCTTATCAATCGCTGGATCCACTTTCACCCGACTCAGGTAAAACTGGAAAAGTTTCTCCCGGTCAGCCAAACCGGGAAGATCCACATAGATCTTGCGATCGAACCGGCCTGGACGGATGAGGGCGTCATCTAACACATTCTCTGGCTGATTCATCGCACCGATGACGAGGATATTCACGCCGGCCGATTGCAGGCCGTCCATTTCTACCAACAACTGGTTAACCGTATTGTTGTAATCGGTTTGGGCCCCGAATCCCATATCTGCCGTGCGTGAGCGTCCGACACCGTCAATCTCGTCAATAAAAAGGATGGCTCCACCGTGCATCTGCGCTAACAGCCGCGCCCGCTTGAACAAAGACCTCACCCGCGCACCCCCGGTACCCATGAAGACCACATTGAACTCCGCACCGGATGCGGCAAGAAAAGGAAGCCCAGCCTCGGTAGCGATGGCCTTAGCCAGATAGGTCTTGCCACAGCCCGGAGGCCCCATCAACAAAAGCCCTCGCAAGATCTTGCCACCGATTTGGGTCACCTTCGCGTGATCGCGCAAAAGCTCGACGATTTCCCAGGCCTCCTGCTTGGCCTCCTCGATACCGATCACCTCGTCCCATCGGACCCGAATCTGGGCGTTCTTGGCGATGGCCCCGGACAGTTCAGTGAAAGTGCCAAATCCACGACCGCCGAATAAGAAATATTGATAAAGAAAAACAAAAGCGACAGCTCCCAGGATAGATTGCAAAGGGGTAAGCGAGGAGATTGCGATAATGTAGTCCCGCTGGTAAGAATCCAAATGAGAAATCGCATAGACGGGCCAAAGAACAGAGATCAAAAGCACCACCACCACGGCAATCTTCACCCAGTGCAGGGTAAGGAATAGCCGAAAGCTCGCAGAAAAATTCCTTTTGGGTTTCATGGCAACCTGTACTATATCACGTGGGAAAATGACTGTCAATCTCACGTCCCCGCAAAATCATATTACAGGAAATTGGTTAATATTTAATAAAGGCTTAAGTCCATTCGTAACTCCACCCCCCTAATGGAAATGGGCCTATTTTCACGGATCGCTCCAGAATTTTCTACCACGACCGAAACATGACGAAAAACGTGACAATTACACTTGCCAGCGCCTCGGATCCTTCGGTATAATCACGCTCATGAGTTCTCGAGCTTCAACGACGCGAATACGGACGCTCAAAGCCCGCGAAATCCTCGATTCTCGAGGACTGCCGACGATAGAAGTGGACGTGACACTCACTGACGGGTCTCGCGGACGAGCCGCCGTACCCTCCGGGGCATCCACCGGAAGTCATGAAGCTATGGAGTTGCGAGACGGGCAAGCCCGTCGCTATGGTGGCAAGGGGGTGTTGCAGGCTGTGGCAAACGTCCAGGGTCCGATCGCCAAAGCGGTACGCGGCCTGGATGCAACCAACCAACAGCGAGTGGATGCTCAGCTTTGTGATCGGGATGGAACGCCTAACAAGTCCCGCCTCGGAGCCAATGCCATTCTTGCGGTATCGCTGGCTGTGGCCCGCGCGGCCGCTTGCAGTCGAAACCTACCTTTGTATGAATTCCTGGGAGGGCGAAAGGCAAAGCTTCTTCCCATTCCATTGATGAACATCGTCAACGGCGGGGCCCACGCAGACAATACCCTCGACGTCCAAGAGTTCATGATCATGCCCATCGCAGCGAGAAGTTTTGTCGAGGCGTTGCGGATGGGCGCCGAAGTCTTTGCCGCGCTCAAAAAAATCTTGGTGACTCGCCGCCAGACAACTGCGGTCGGTGATGAGGGTGGCTTTGCTCCGAACCTGGCATCGAACGAAGAGGCGATTCAAGTCATTATACAAGCCATTGAAAGCGCAGGCTACCAACCCGGGCGGCAGGTTATGTTGGCGCTAGACTGCGCGGCGAACGAATGGGTTAAAGACGGCTCCTACCGCTTGATGAAAACGGCCCCGGATCAACCACGTCCTGCCTCCGAGTTGATCGCGCAATACGAAAGATGGATGCGCGCGTATCCTCTGGTTTCGATTGAAGACGGCCTTGGAGAAGACGACTGGAGCGGATGGAAGCACCTCACCCAACGGTTGGGCCAGCGTCTACAGTTGGTGGGTGATGACTTGTTTGTGACCAGTGTCTCTCGCTTAAGACAAGGGATTGCGCAAGGAGTGGCGAACGCCATTCTCATCAAGGTGAACCAGATCGGGACCCTGACCGAAACGCTCCAAGCCATTCACCTGGCGAAAGAAGCCGATTACGGCGTGATCATTTCACACCGCTCCGGAGAGACGGAGGACGTTACCATCGCCCACCTGGCCGTGGCCACAAACGCGGGACAAATCAAAACAGGATCACTGTCCCGCAGTGAGCGCATTGCTAAATACAACGAACTACTGCGCATTGAGGAAAGCCTCGGCAGACGAGCCGTCTATGCGGGAACGCTATGGCCATTCAACAGAAAAAAGCGTTCCGGCCGTCTGGAACCCGCAGGCAGCGCAGGGACGACCCCGCCATTGGGCCACGGCCTTCAATAACAAGAAAGCTAAGGGAATGGTCGATTAACGATTGTCGATTGAACGGCGGTCTTTCAATCGACAATCCAAAATCGAAAATTCCATTTGCCAGACAAAAGTTGAGGGGCTCCACTTGAAAACCGATGATAAAGATGCACCCGATCCGTCGCGGTATCTTGTTAAGCCTGATCGGACTCGCGGGAACCCTGGGGATATTCGGTCCTGGCTTGTGGGAGTTGGCCCGGCTGTCACGGCTCCAACGCAGTTGGGATCTGCGTTTGAGTCAGTTGGCGTCCGAACGCAAGCGCCTGGTGATTGAAGAACAACGCCTGCGTTCGGATCCCACCTACGTGGAAGGCTGGATCCGCACCACTTTCAAACAGACGCGTCCGGGGGAATACATCATTTCTCTTAACCAAAAGCCAACAGCCGACGCCTCGACTCACGAACAGTCATTTCCTTAAAGCAGCCTCTTGTTTTTCACCGATCACCGCTCACCCTTATCCTATTTATGATTGACGCGGGTAAGTGTGCTCCCGTATAATCATCGCAAATTACTGCGGGGTGGAGCAGTCAGGTAGCTCGTCGGGCTCATAACCCGAAGGTCGTTGGTTCAAATCCAACCCCCGCTACCATTCGTTCCCGAGAGGGTTACGGCCTTCCGCCGTAACCCTCTTGTGGTCTCCGTGCTAACCGCGTGCTAACGCAACCTGCCTTACCAGCATCAATCAGCAGCGACCATCCGCAAGATCATCTTGATCCCCCAGCACCAACCTCCCGCTAGTCCACTCACCTTCGGGAACCACCAGCAATCAAGAGCAACCACGATCCATCTCGCCCGTCCGTAGCGTATTGCCGCGACTGGCTCTTTTGGCCTACAATAGGGGCACCATGATCCGGACGAAACGCATCTATGAACCCGCCACGCACGAGGATGGGTGCAGGGTGCTGGTGGATCGAATCTGGCCTCGCGGCGTTTCAAAACAGCGAGCCCAGATCAGCGACTGGTTGAAGGCGTTAGCACCCAGCACTGAACTGCGGCGATGGTTTGGACACGATCCGG
This sequence comes from Candidatus Omnitrophota bacterium, assembly GCA_023247255.1. Lineage (GTDB taxonomy): Bacteria > Omnitrophota > Gorgyraeia > Aquiviventales > Aquiviventaceae > JAHFGV01. The sequence continues at coordinate 8,404 of JAHFGV010000053.1, forward strand.
AGAAGTGGACGGAATTTATACGGCGGTGTAGGCGCGAGCTGCGCCACAAGCCGTCAGAGCTGAGCCGCCTGCGAGCGCTCGTGCAAACACATCGGGTGGTCACGCTGGTGTACGCCGCTCGGGATGAGCACCACAACAACGCTGTCGTGTTGCGACAACTCCTGAGACCGACGAGATCATACGCGAGCCTCAGGGCTGAGCTCAAC
>JAHFGV010000025.1:0-20130 GCA_023247255.1 Candidatus Omnitrophota bacterium
GAATGGACGGCCTCGCAAGGTGCTGAACTGGCACTTCCCCTGTGAGGCTCTTCGTGATCATCTTGTTGCGTTAGAAACTTGAAACCACCACACATGAACCATGAAACATGAAACAGACGTAAGTACTGGAGCTTAGGATCATGATTTACTTTCTTCCTGGCCATGGGCCACTTGGCCACTAAGGTCGATGCATTTTGCAAAACCTCAATTACAAGGTAAGGGTGATCTTCTCACCCGCCACATCTAAGATGACTTGATTATCCAGGACCTGCTCAACGGTGGCTTCTTCAACCACCTCCTGCCCCACCGTTACGAAATAGGTCTTATTGGTTTTGGAGTCTTCAATGATGACCTGCGCCGGAGATCCGGAAATAACACCCAGAAGCGTCAAGCGCAGACTCAGTTCTTTGGCCTTTTGATGTTGCTCTATGGATACGCTCGGCGGTGTTTTTTGAGGCGTTCCCTGCCCCGTGGATGGCTGTTCCGAGATGGGCATAACAAAAAGGGACCGTGTGGCACTGGCCAGCAACGAAGCGGGTGCAGACAACAATTGAGGAACATCGGAAGCCTGATTCGGCAGAAAAGTTCCATCCTCTATGTTAGGAAACTGAGCGACCGGCCGCTGCAAGTCCTCAACCAAAAGCTTCGCCTCGATCAGCAACGCCACACCCAAGACGATCATCAACCCACGGCTCCACAGTCTACTGGCTGGCCACGCTGGAATCGCTCGAATCGTCGATGCTGTAGAGACGTCCCGCTGCCTCGCACCGGAGTAAGGGGCAGTGGCAACGCTCGGCTGAGGCTTGCCTCGAATCAGCCGCAGTAACTTTTCCTCAGGAGGAGGTGACTGGCTGGATCCATCGGGACTCATCCCGTAAGAGCTCCTCGATCATGGGGCCATCTATGATGCGTCGATCATACATCACCAACGTTTCCAAGGCGTTGTGGCACAACAGGGCGATCTTGCGCGGGTAGCCCTGGCTCAGCCGGTAAATGGTTTGAATCGCATCCAAAGAAAACAGATCCTCACCCTGGGTGAGTCCTGCGGACTGCAGACGAAACTGGATCATTTGCCGTGTCTGGGCTTCATCCAATGGATTGAGGATGTACTTCAAAGCCACCCGGTCGAAGAAATTCTTAATCCGCATGACCCGTTCCATAAATTCCATCTGCGCGAAGATCACCACCTGCAGGAGTTTAAATTCATTCGTCTCGTAGTTCAACAGAACCCGCAGATGCTCCAGCATATCCATCGAAAGTTTTTGTCCCTCGTCAATGATCAACACCAGGGTGCGTCCTTCCATAACCGCGCTTTGAAACAAATGATGCTCGATGGCTTCCCGGCAGTCGAGAGTGGATTTGTAAGCTGCCCGCACGCCAAACAAGCGTGACAGGTGAACCAGAAACTGATACTCCGACTCAAAAGAAGGATCCATGATCATATGGAACGTAAAACCCTCTTCTTGAGGAAAGTTGGAAAGCAGCGCGCGCGCCAGGGTGGTTTTGCCGATGCCCACGTCTCCCAAAATAAGACACAGCCCACGTCGAAGTCGAATGGCGATCTCAAGACGCGCCAAGGCCTGCGCGTGAGCATCCGAACGAAAGAAAAAGGTAGGATCCGGGCTTGTCGAGAACGGCTCCTTGGTCAATCCTAAAACCGTGTAGTAACTCATGATCCGTAGAAGCACCTGAGTGAGTGGCTCGTGATCAGCGACGAGTTACCCGTGAAACTCTCGATGAGAAACGTGCAGGGATACATCAAGATAATTTTGTCACTCTTAGCTTGTTTCAAAACCGACCTTGACTCCCAGTTCGGATGGGCTCTTGAGAACAGTCTACCTAAGTCTCTAGACGCTGTCAAAACTCATCAGCGCTCTGCGCGATGGTCATCTGCCTGTGGCACCGACATTCCCACACCTTGGAATTTTCGATTGTCGATCTTGGATTGTCGATTGGAAGACGGCCGTTCAATCGAAAATCGACAATCGGCAATTCCCTCGGCTCTCTTGATTGAAGGCTAATCTTCCTTCGATCTCCTTAGGACGTTCAAAGAAACTGCCTTGGAATTTTCGATTGTCGATTTTGGACTGTCGATTGAAAACCGATGTTCAATCGAAAATCGACAATCGTCAATCGACAATTTCCTCGGCTCTCTTGAATCGTTCAAGCAAACCAACTGGGCCGATCCCTTTGGCCGGGGCCCGATGGCGGCTTCGGCTACGATCCTTCATCGGAATTTTTGGGCATTGACCGTTGGGTCGCATCCTTCGCGTTAACCATGAGCCGCTGAATGATAAGGGTGGCTCGCAGCAAACCAGGCTTGTCAGGAATCATGGCAAGACGTAATTGCTCAACCCGAACAAGGGCTTCGACCTTAAGAAGCTGATCAAGAAATGTCAATAAATGTTCTTGAGAACCTTCCAGTTCCAACTCCACTGTAAATCGGGTCAAGGGTGTTTCTAATCGTAGGGGGCGCGGTTTCAAACTTAACGAAAGATCCGATTCCCTTGAGAGACTCTCCAATTCCTCCAGCCAATCGCCGGTGAACGTCGAAGCGTCTTGCGGATGCAGGTAAAGCGCCAGATGATCGTAATCGCTCTCGATGGTGGATTTCTGGGCCAGCAAACGGTGAAGGGCTTGGAGCTTTTCGGTGCGGGCCTGTAGCTCTACCTCAAGACCTTGGATTTGATCCCACAAGGGTTGTATCCATCTTGAGCCGGCTAGCCAAAAACTCACTATTCCCAGTGCCAGAATAGCCAGATAGCGCTCCCGTGGAAGAACCCGCTGCCAAGCTTTCATAGCCAATTATCCTCTTCAAACGAACTTATTCATGTCGACTCTGTGCTGAGAGAATTTACGATTGTAGATTTTTGATCGTCGATTGTAAAATACAACAAATCGACAATCGACGATTGACAATCGACAATGCGTTGGGCTTTGAGCAAATAGGTGTTTTTCCGCAACCTGTTAATGAGAATCTGGAAACCCAAGATCCAGCGCTAGCTCGAAATCGACCCGTTCACCTTTAGCCATCTGGCGACGTCTGGTGTACTTCATGTGCACTTTCTTTACCCCGTCCAGGTGCTGGAGTTGACGGATATATTCCAACACCTGTTGGGTCGTTTGGGTTTGACCTCGAAGCATGAGGGTTTGCTTCTCGTGTTCAAAGGCGATGGCTTCCAATCCAATCGCTTCAGGACTCGCGCGAAAAACCCCAGCCAGCGCCGTGGCAAGGCGTTGACGGGCCTGCAACACCGATCGGGCCATCTGAACCGCACGAAGGATTTCTTGAAGACCTCTGGCTTGTGGCTGCTGCACGTTCAGTAGCTGCTCGAAATGATCCAACCGCAGACGCTGACGGGACACATGGCGCAAGGCAAGCGTCGCGCCCAGTCCACAGACACCCAACAGCAACCCACCAATCAGGATAAGATCGCGGATCTGTCGTCGCTGATAGGTTTCCACAGCTATCTCAGGGGGATTCAGACAAACCCATTCTCGGGAGCCGCTTAAAGCCAAGCCCCCAACGACCAGGGGAGAGAAGTTCATTGCTGCAGATGCTTTCCATTCTGGAAATAAGCCACCGGCCTCGATTACTTTCAGGGGAAGTCCCAACCGTTCGGCAAAGGCTTCTGAACCCTCAAGCCAGGACGTTAAACCGGCCAACAGGACGGACTGCACTTCTGTATCGGGCAGTTCCTTACGCAGAGCCACTCGGCTTCGCTCAATTTCCAGCGCCAAGATTTCCATGCCTTCGCCAGCATCGTGCCAATCCTGAAGGCCCTGAGCCATGCTTCGGCTGGAAAGAATGGCTTCCTTTCTAATCACCACCATCTCTGTGCGCGCCTGATCTACATTGACAATCAAGACAGGCTCCTGAACGGCAAGCGGTGCGGCCGTCTTTGATTTCTGGGGATGAAGCATTTTCCGGTACCATCCCAAGGCCCCCCAAGAGCTGACCGTCAATAGGCTGGGGCGAAAGCCAGCGGCACGCAAGATATTCCAGTGGCGCTCCACGATCTCTCGCTGAGCGGCAATCACAACGACAGTAGTAAATCCATTTTCCTGTTGCACCACATAGAAATCCATCACGGCTTGCTCACTGGGATATGGCAATTGAGTCTTGGCATAGAGATGAACCATCTGCCTCAGTTCCGCGGTTTGGACGGAGGGAAACTTAACGAGGCGAGTAATCACTTGCTCTCGGGGCAACACCGCAACCACTTGTGCCCTGAGAAACCGAAACGAGCGACGCAACTGCCTTAGCCTTTGAGAGACTTCTTCCGCAGACGCTACCGCATCCTCGCGCAGCAGGCGCAGACGAGCGCCAACGCCCCCGCCTTTCGCCAAGGCGACACGCAGATGCGCGCGTGTCCACTCAACAACCAGTTGCTGAGTCATCCCTCTTGCCACGAGAGAACCTTTGGAAGTGCCTGCGTTGCCTTCCCGATGAGTGCGCGGTCCACCACCGCTTTCACTCGAGCGTTTACTGTCTGATTCTGGATTCGACCCGTCGTCTCCACGCGAAAAACCCGAGAAACCACGCTCAAGCGGTTTTGGGTATTGAGAAACTCTGTGTCACTCGTATCGAAAGGAACCACAACCGTGGGATCCTCCGCCGTCGGTGGATTTAGATCGGTGAAGTAATGCCCTTGCTTGCGGAATTGGATAATGTCATCCGCAAGGGAAGGCATGCCTATTGCACCCAGGACCTTGGCGTTTGCGGTGTTGATATTCACAGCCATCGGAGTATTGGTGGGTGGAATGGCCACGGTGGATTGTTCGAGCAAAGAAAATAACGAAGCCACCCCCGGAACCGCGAGCAACTCCTCCAGAACCGTGACTGGGGCATTCTTGGGGATGTAAGGCGGATCCTCAACCGACGTCTCCCATTGCCCATCCGTATCGGAATCGTAATAATCCACGATTGCAGAAGCGGCATCGGCGGATCCAATCAAATAGGTAATCTCGTTGAGGGATGCCTTGTTGATATCCAGATTCCGATCCTCATCCGTGATGCGGATTTCCACATAACCGATTGACGCGGACGTTTCCCGCGCCGTATTTTCCTTTGGATACATGAGCACTTTCCAAACGGACAGATCCGTATCGGGATCCTCCTGAGGGAAGATTGCCCAGTCATCTTGTAACCAGTCATAGGACTCTTCTTGAGCATCGGTGGCCAGGCGTTGCATCGCCAGATACACGCCGCTGCGAGCCAAAACCTTAGCCTGCTCACGAGCCATGCGATATTTGGTTAGGTGCACTTCAAAAGAAAGGTACCGCGCTGTGGCAACGGTAAGGGTCGCAAGAATGGTAACGAGCCACAGTGTAATGATCAGTATGCTCCCTCGGTAATGACGAACCATTTCAAAACCCTACGTCGCTCATCGAATTGTCGATTTTTAATTTTCGATTGATGATCCGAGAAAATACTGAGAAACAGCTTCAATCTACAATCGAAAATCTACAATCGAAAATACCGTGGACCCTACAGCCAAGATCGGTTTTGAGACAAGGTTATAATTACGGCTCGGAAGATTCCTCAAAAGTATTCAGGCTCCCGACAGGGATACTCAACCGATGCCGAATTTGGGTTGCCCCTGCAAGCTCAATCGTTACTTCGACGAATCGAGGAAGCTGTGGGGCATAGACCCAATCCGAGTGCCAATCCAGAGGCGCTGTCTCTTCGGCTGGAAGATAGGCGTACCGGAAGGAAAGCGCCTCGCATCGAGGCAGCAAGCGTTGAGGCTGCGCCTGATGCTGGGCCAATACCTCTGCGATGGACTGACTGGTTCGCCACAGCCAAACATCCCCTTGTGTTGCTTCCTCTGTCTGTGTCTGGGAGCATTGATAGCTGACGAACCGCACCGAAGCAGTCTCACCCACAGCCGCCGATTGCAACGTAATCCATCGCGCATGATCGCGTCCAAATTCAATCTGCGGGGATGCTTCCCCCTGTCCATCATACACGAAGGCATTCGCTAAATCGCGCGCCAATCGATCCAGGGCGTTCTCTTTTTGTTGGAGAGCCTCAGCCGTTTGGGATGCCCGTCTCCATACACCAACGGCCCCTTGCAGCGGACCCGCAAGCCCGACGATCATTACTGAGATCATCGTGGCCGCAACCAGCAACTCTACGAGAGTAAAACCCCTTAAAGATTGCCAATTGCGGATTGCGGATTGCGGATTGCGGATTGAAATGAAATCTAATCCGGAATCCGAAATCCGAAATAACGTTATTGTTTCCATTCGCTCGGTATCCATGAACTAGGCCAAAGCTCACGCAGGGTTCTTGAAGCGAGATGTCCCTGAGCAGAACTCACTGTGAGTACCACTTGGGTGATATCGGAATCCGCAGTGGGTTGTGTAGCAAAGGACCACCGATAGGAGATGGGGGAATCTTCCACGACGCCTTCGGCTGCCAAACGGGAGGATCGGCCTTCACGCACGTCACTTTCCACTTCCATGAAGATCGCATCGGCAACACGGATGAAGGTGGATGACGAATCAATGGTCCGGAGGGCTTTAAGCTGATTCGATAGGCTGCGCAGAGTCCAGGACAAGCCGACAGCGATCACGACTGTTGCAAGGATGGCTTCAACGATAAGGAGCCCTTTTTTATCCTTGAACATATGAAAGACTGTTTCATGTGTCATGAATCATGTGCTATGAAAAAGCAGAAAATATTTGCTTTCCACGACTCATGACAGCATCCGCGAAGCTGAATTTATGGAGAAAACATCGCCTGGCCCGTCGCAGGCTCTACCGTAACCGTATAGACGGAACCGGGCTTGTCTTGAGCAATGACTTCGAGAACCGCCGGGTCGCTGGTGCCATCTGGAAAAAATTGAATGCGCTCAAGGGAAAGATCTTCCCATTTTAAACGGATCGTCAATCCTCCAGGAACCTTCACACGCTGCACCCAAGGATCATCCAACGCCTCAACATTTTGCCCATCCCCCATGCTATCGAGCCGCACCTGTCGGAGATTGGAATCCCAACCCCAACCGATGACTCTATCCTCGGCCATCGCCCGCTGGCGAGCGTAGTGCAGCGTCTGTACCAATTCGTAAGCAAGCTGCTCGGTGCGCAGGCGATTGGCAGTTTGCTGAAATCGAGGAACGGACGCCGCCAAAAGGGTCGCTATGACGACGGAAACAATCACCAACTCAATGAGTGTGAAACCAGTGACTAGTGACCAGTGACTAGTGATCAGTGAGAGTTTACAATCACCACGAGCCATCCAGGCCTGTCGACCGTTGTTTGGAAAAATTGTCTTGAGGGTATTTCTCTTCTAATACAAACGAACTAAGTCTTGCAACCATCCTCCTCACCCATTCCCTCTCCCCTAGGGGGAGAGGGAATGGGTGAGGAGACGTTAGAATGGCACAAAACTAATTTCTTTTGTATTAGTATTTCTCTAGCATTTCACTGATCACTGGTCACTGACCACTGATTTATTCCCAATTCGTGATATCGTCGTTGCCAGGCTTTCCATCAGGGCCGTAGGAAAAAAGATCATAGTCCTGTTGGTGTTGGGACTGCGGATTGTAGGAGTAAGGATTCCCCCACGGGTCTTCGGGAAGCCCCTTCTTCAAATAGGGCCCGTTCCATTGCTGAGCCTCCGTCCCGGCAGGAGGATCGCGTTGGGTCAGGGCTGGCAAATCGCTGGGGTAGCTTCCGGCGTCCAATTCATACAGGTCAAGGGCCAGTCCAATCGAGGAGATATCGGCCTTGGCACGAGCTACTTTGGCTTGCTCCGCACGTCCCACAAACCGGGGCAGAATCGCAGCACCCAGAACGCTAATGATGATAACGACCAATACCAACTCCACCAACGTGAAACCCCTATAAGGGGCGTGGGAGTCAAAACTAGGGGCAAGGGGCGTTGGGCGTGGGGCGGGGGAAGCAAAAAAAGGGGCAGGGGGCGGGGGGCAGGGGGCGATGGAACTGATAAGAAATCTTCGCAAACTTCGAAAGTTAGAAGTCGCCCTTTCTTTTTTAAAGCTGGTCGTGGTGTTTTTCATCTCTTGTAATCTTTTACCTGTTCTCCCCCGCCCCACGTCTCCTGCCCCGTGCCCCTGTCTTTAACTCTCCTGCTCCTTCTTCTGACTTCTGACTTCTGACTTTTGATGCTCATTGCAAGACGAGCTCCACCTGAAAGACAGGCAACAGCATCGCTAACACGATGAACATCAACACACCTCCTACCGCAACGAGCAAGACAGGTTCCAAAACCGTCGTCAATGTCTTGACCGTGCGATCGACCTCTCTTTCATAGGCAGAAGCTACCTTCAGCAAAGCGGCATCCAGACGGCCCGATTCCTCACCCACAGACACCATGTTACTCACAAAAATCGGAAATTGTCCAGACGCCGTCAGCGCCGATCCCAGACTGGAGCCCTCTTGGACTGCGGTTCGTATCCGACCCACGGCGTTTTGTAAGACGGTATTGGAGATATTGTGAACCACCACATCGAGGGCCTGCAGCACCGGCAGCCCCTGACTGATCATCACCCCGAGATTGTGCGCAAACCGCGCCACATCGAGTTTTCGTATCAATGTCCGAATTCCAGGACAGGCCAAAAGCAAACGATCCACCAGTGCTCTGCCAGAAGAACTGGCATGCCAACGACGGACCACCCATACCAGCATCAAGAACCCCGTCCCCAACACCCACCACCAGTCCGTGATGAGGTGACTGAGGGTGAGCAACAACTGGGTGGGTAGCGGCAGGGCATGTCCCGACTCAATGAAGATCGTCGAAAGTTTCGGAATGACGTAGGCCAATAAAAAAAGACTCGCGGCCAACGCGATACACAGCACAAAAAGAGGATAGACGGAAGCACTGATCAGATGCCCTCTAAGTTCCTCCTCATGTTCTCCCAGATCCGCAAGACGCACCAAGACTTGCTCGAGGGAACCGCCCACCTCCCCGGCTCTCACCAAGCTGACATAAAGAGGAGGAAACACTTTCGGATACTTGGCCAAGGACTCACTGAGGGCGTAACCCTCTTGGACGGATACTGCCAGGGAATCAATGACTCGTTGAAGCCCTCGGTGCTCTGTCTGCTTGGCTAACAACACAAGGGCACTCAACAACGGCAGCCCCCCTCCAAGCAAATCCGCCAATTGACGCGTGGTATAGGCCAAAGTACGAGGAGGGACGCGGTAGGCTGTGATCTTTCTGGCGGAAGCATGGCTCGGGCCGGATTCAGTGATCGCGATCGGAAAGACCCCCTGGCTCTCCAGACGGCTTAAGGCTGCCGCTTCCGTATCGGCCTCGATCACTCCCTCAACGATTTGCAGGTGGGAATCCTTCGCCCGATAAGCAAATTGAGGCATGCCCCAGTATAACACACACCTGTCGATTGATAATTCGTATGTTACGTTTCAGGTGTCAGGAATCCCATACTACGTGACGCGGAGAACCTCCTCGGGTGTCGTCAAGCCGCGCAGGATTTTCTGCCAGCCGTCTTGTCGCAAGGTTCGCATTCCAGATTTTTGCGCAGCCTGAGCGATCTCATGGGAAGAAGCCCGTCGGAGGACCAAAGTTTTCAGCTCATCGGTAATCATGAGAAATTCGTAGATCGCCGTCCGCCCTTGATAACCGGTTTCTTTACACGCGGCACAACCGCGTCCATAACGTAGATTTTGAGGAACCTCGATTGCCTGAAGTTCACGCAACAACTCCGGTGTCACCTCTTTCAGTTCTTGACATTTAGGGCACACCATGCGAACCAACCTCTGGGCGATAAAACACAAAACTGAAGAAGACACCAGAAACGGCTCAATCCCCATATCGAGCAAGCGGGTCACCCCACCTGCCGCATCATTGGTGTGCAGGGTGGAAAACACCAAGTGACCGGTCAGTGCACTGCGGATGGTAATCTCCGCCGTCTCCGGATCCCGCACCTCCCCCACCATCATCACATCCGGGTCATGACGGAGCATGGAACGCAGGCCCTGGGCGAAGGAAAAACCGATCTTCGGATGGACTTGAAGCTGGGTAATGCCCTGAAGCTGATACTCGATGGGGTCTTCAATGGTGAGAATCTTGCGGGTGGACACATTGAGTTGAGTGAGGCAGGCGTAGAGGCTCGTCGTCTTTCCGGAACCCGTTGGGCCAGTGACGAAGATGATCCCGTGCGGCCGATGGATGAGCGTACGCAAGATTTCCAAGTGATCGGTATTTAAGCCCAGTTGCTCCAGGCTGTAGAGCATGCTCGAGGAGAGGATCCGGATATCGACCGACTCCCCATACGTCGTCGGTAGAATCGACACCCGCAAATCCAGTTCCTGGCCGTCCAGGCGCACTTTGATCCGACCGTCCTGTGGCAGGCGTTTTTCTGCAATGTCCAGCTTGGCCATCACTTTGATGCGCGAGACGATCGCCGGATGCAAACGGACCAGATCCTGCGGCACGGGTACTTCGTACATCACCCCGTCCACCCGCTGACGAATTCGCAACAGTCGATCAAAAGGCTCGACGTGGATATCGGTCGAACGATCCCCGACGGAAGAAAGAATCATCTGGTTCACGAAGGAAATCACTGAGACCTCATCCGCTTTTGCGGTAAGATCCTCGGCCGCAGCGACAGGGTTTGCAGCATGGATCGCCGTATCGAGCAACTGCTCCACCGCTGAAGCGCCCACCCCGTAGTGACGCTGGATGGCTTCCTGAATCTCCCTTTGGCTCGCCAGGACCGGCTTAATCTCGCAGTTCAAAAGCAACCGCAGTTCATCGAGTGTTTGGACATCGAAAGGATCGGCGGTGGCCACATGCAGGCTGTTGTTTTCCAGCCGAAGGGCCAGCAGACGATAACGCGTGGCCAATTTCACTGGAACCTTGGCTAATGCTGCAGGCTCAACTGGGAAAGTGGACAGGTGAGCGTACGGAAGGCCTAACTGCTCGGCAAGCACTTCCAGAAGTTTTCCTTCGGCCAGATACCCCCGCTGGACAAGAATCGATCCGAGATATTTGCCCGTTCGTCCTTGCTCCTCCAAGACCTCAGAAAGCTGTTTAGAACTCAACAGCCCTTTCTCGACAAGAAGCATCCCCAGCAGGGTCTTGCGCCGGGATAGATGGGAAGTCTGTAATCGACTCATGACAGTAAAGATACCACAATTTGATAGATGACTGGAAGGTATCTCTATCGCCCTTCCTGAAGGGATCGATGAAAAGCGGCATAGAAAAACATGCGCGGGGGAATCGACTATCACTGTCAAGCAAAGAAGGCACTGGCCCAGTATTGATCGTCAAACCCAAAAGGCTTGGTGACATAGTCAGAGGCACCCAGTTCAAACGCTTGTCTAGCCAGATCCTGATCATCCATGGCTGTCACCATCACAACAGTAATGCCTGGGTAGCGGGCCTTGGCGGCTTTAAGCACCTCCAACCCCGATATGTCCGGCATGCGAATATCCAGAAGCAAACAATCGGGAGCCTGTTGTTCCAAACGTTCAAGGGCTTCGGTCCCTGAAGCGGCCATTTGGGTCGAAAACCCACGCGTCTCAAAAAAACGGGCAAGCATGTGACGTATCTTTTCCTCATCATCGACAATCAACAGGCTTCTCATCTTCCACCCCCTCGCCTTTCACAAACGATCGCCCCCAGATCTTTCACTCATTCATCCGGTGGTGGCTCCGGAATAGAGACTATTGCGTCAGGCTCCACATACTCGATGGTTTCTGCTTCGTTTTGCCGCAGTTGCCAGACGATGGCCTGGGGAGCCTCTCCGGCTGGTACCTCTAAGATCTTAACCCCGATGGAGCGAATATCGCCTATTTCCTTCAAGCCATAGCGCTCATATATCTGTGCCTGCATCTCTGGATTCACTGAGGATTTAAATTTCACGAGGACTCGCGTTGGCATTGGCTGGGATTTCTCAAGCTCACTTGTATTTGTTTCATGCCTATCAGGGGTAGCATGAATAGCTTCATTGCTGACCCCACCCAGAGTGTGACAGCCGCCCACACTCAATCCCAGGCTAATCAGGAAAACCCATCCAAAATCCCTTAATCCTTCCATAGACCATAACTCCCTTCTTAAGGCTTACCTTATTCACCAATTTCTATAAAGTAGCCAGCCTTGAGGATCCAAAAGAGTACAGCCCATCCCTAAATCCTAGCGTGGCCGCGCTGGGCTTGAGGGGCAAGCCGTGCAAGGCGCGAGGAGGAGACATGACTTTTGGAAACGGAAGTACGGCGACGACGAGCAACGCCGCACGGCGCAGCCCATCGGCCCAGCCCTTCGGGTTGCGGCGAAAGGCCGCCATCTGCGGCGTCTGTCCTCCTCGCCGTATCGCACGCAGCTTTATCGTCTCGTCGTCGCTCCTTGCATCTGGCGGCCTTTGGCCGCTTTGCTTCTCACAGTAGGGTTTAGGGATGGGTTCTAGTCAAAGCTAGAGATGCCTCCTCACGCATTGCTGTTATTCATTATCCACGATACTAACCTTGGTGCTATTGATTTCTAAAAAGCGAAACATTCTTTCCTTCTTCTATCTCAGCAATACATCTCCAACATTATTACCCTCCTCACTCGAGTAGTTTACTCGGCACTCGTAAGGTTGCCAGTCCTTGTGGCCCGGGGCACTTTTACCAATTCCGTCTTTGTTCTTGGTTCTGTTTCATCTTGACCCTAGGGCTTTGTTTCGCAGGAAGCCGGCTACACATAAACCAGGCCTCCTTGTTCCATTACGTTATTGATTCCTTGATTTGAAATCGTAACCCTCTGCCCACTCCCTTGATGACAGGGTGCCACGTCACCCAGAACCTTGACGCCGCCGAAATTTTCAATGGCAAAGTTTTCGAACTGGACATAAGCCAGATCCTTCAGATACAGCGCGTCTTCGAGCGCAAAGATACGCAGGGAACGACTGTTGGGATTGGTCGCGCGCGGCGTCACGCCAAACACCGCAATATTGTCGGGCGGTTGCAGACGGACGTAGAGGCACCCGTCGCCCAAGGGATTGTAGATGACTCCCGGCCCAACATACAGGGGCACAGTCACGTCCTCGTAGTAAAGCTGATTGTCACTCGAAAAGTCCGCATAGTCTTGATACGGAATCAGGGCATAGCCGTCTTCATCGAGACCCACAAACTTCACCCTGGACAACGCCGAGCCTGGGTAATAGGAAGCGATGGGATTCTTGGTGCGATAGATATTTCTCGTTGCGTCAACCACCACCCATTCGCTGTTCGGATTTTCAAATTGCGGAATGGAGCCTGTAAAGATGGCTTGATCCTTTCCAGTGCCGGCGACCTTAATGGGCGCAGCATCCGTGCCAAGCTTACTCTCCATAAACCAATAACCACTCGACAGGCGTGGCTCATTGCCGAGCCGGTAGAGGCCAGGCAACAGGGAAACCGTGTCACCAGCCTTGGCCGCAGAGACACCTTTGACCAAACTTTTAAACGGGGCCGCCGCGCTCCCGGGATTGGTGTCGCTCCCCATGGGAGAAACGTAGTAAGTGGAGGCCGTCTGAGCGCTTAAGGGAGCCAATCCCAAAAATAAAAACGCCATAAAGACCACCCTAAGAACCGTTACACGATTCAAAGCTAAAGTCATTGTTGTCGGCGTCATTTTCATTTTTTCTTACACTCCTCCCCGATCAGACACCTTCCGACCGGGGAGAATTGCATCTTCTCTATTACCGTGCCGTCACCTTCACGATGCTCGAAACGCCCACGTTCCCCTTGGCATCATAGGCCTTCACCTGCAGTTGATAGGTGCGATATCTTGTCGGAGGTACCTTCCAGGCGTATGCGTAAGGGCTGACGGAATCTCTGGAATAGAACACTCCATTGATATAGAACTCCACTTGCGTTACGCCCACGTTATCGCTCGCTCGAGCCGTGATCGTGACCGTATTGCCCCTGGGAACCCTGGCCCCATCGAGGGGTGAGGAGATCGAAACGACGGGCTTGGTCGAATCCGTCGAAGGGCTGACCGTCAAAATAAACGCCGTGCTAGCCGTCAGCGCTCCGTCCGAGACCGTGACCGTGATCTTGGCCGTTCCAGACTGGGTGTTCGCCGGGATGATCGTCACCGTGCGATTGGCCCCGCTGCCGCCCAAGACGATATTTCCCGCAGGTACGAGCGTGGTGTTGCCTGAAACGCCCGACACCGTCAGGGAACTAGCGGCCGTTTCCACGTCACCCACCGTAAAGGCAATGGGCGCTGTGACCGTATTCATCGCCGTGGTTTGATCCGTGATGTTGCTGATCGTCGGCGTGTCGTTCACGGCACTGACCGTGATGGACACGGCGGCCGTGCTGCTGTCGACACTGCCATCATTGACTTTGAACGTAAAACTGTCCGAGCCATTAAAGTTGGCTTTGGGGGTGTAGGTCAGATTGGGAGCAACACCGCTTAATGTCCCGTTTACGGGTTGACTAACCACGCTATAGCTCAAGCTGTTGCCATCCGCATCGCTGCCAGTGAGCGTGATCCCCTTGGCCGTGTCCTCTATGACACTGACCGACTGGGAATTCGCCGATGGCGCGTGGTTAATGGGCGCCGTCACGGTAAGCGTTACGTTTCCCGTCACACTGCCATTTTGATTGTCCACGACTTTCACCGAGGCAATGTAGCTGCCTGCCGTGGCGTAGGCATGAGCCGCCGTTTCCCCCACCGCCATCATCCCATCCCCAAAATTCCAACTGCAGGTAAGAGGGCTTCCCTCGACGTCCTGTGCTTGTACTAAAAAGTTCACTGATTGATTCGTTAAAACCGAATTGGGACTGGCCGTCGGGCCGCTGGTGATGACCGGCGCATCGTTGAGTGCTGTCACCGTTATCGAAACCGTTGCCGCGCTGCTCGTCAGCGTCCCATCCCTGGTCTCAAAAGTAAACTGGTCTGCCCCAGCGTAATTCGCAGCTGGCGTGTAGGTAAGGTTTGGCGCAGCACCACTGAGCGTTCCATGGCTCGGCTGAGTGATCACGCTGTAGGTAATCGTATCGCCATCCGGATCACTGCCGCTCAGCGTGATCCCCTTGGCCGTGTCCTCTACGACACTGACCGATTGAGAATCTGCCGATGGGGCGCGATTCGTATTGCTGACCGTAATCGTGATCGTCTCCTGATCCGTCAATCCGCCAACATCCTTAGCGGTAAACGTCACGCTGTAACTTCCCGCCTGTGTGTAGCCAGGCGTCCATTTGAAACTCTTCGTGGCAGAATCAAACACCGCTCCCGCAGGCAATGCACCGCTCGCGTAAGTCAGCGCATCTCCATCCGGATCAGTGGCACTCACGTTAAAGGAAAGTAAACTCCCTTCAGCGATACTTTTATTCCCGATTGAATCTATGACCGGCGCGCGGTTGGGCTGCTGAATCACGGTTGCTGAAAACACAACCTCTCCCCATCCGTCCGGATCAGGAAATCCTCCACCGGTCGTATTGGCCCAGGCCGTATTGCTCCTTATCCCGTCACCCGATCGGTCATTGAGCGATAAATCAAATCCCCATACCAATCCCGCCTGCGGAATACTCCCACCAAACACACTCCAGGGAATCTTTAGCTCGATCGTATACCCCTCATCTAAATTCCCAGCATCGTCGATCGTCCCTTCGGTCTGGATCGCAGACTCATATCTCGCCTGAATCTCGGACTCTCCCTGATAATCTTTATGCCCATTGAGAAGATTCACTAAAAATTGATAATCGTCCGCTTGTTTGCTCGCCCCTAAGTCGTGCAAAATATCAAAGGCCAGTTCCAGACTGTCTTCCCGCCAGAGTTTGCCTTCATCCGAAGTCCCCCGCAGGGTCGTCAACTGAGCATCCTTAACTTCAGCCGCTACGTACAATCCCTGTGCGTCCCAGAGCAAATGGTATTTCCCTATACTCCCCTGCTTGGAACTGAGCGTAATGGTCGAAGCCTTCAGGTATTCCTCCAGCGACCCGTCAATAACCGGGGACCGGCTTGTCTTGAATGCTTCGTAACGAGGAGGTTGGGGACGCTCGATGGTCATGGTGGCAGAGTCATTGACGCTTCCCCCTTGTCCATCGGTAACTTCTACCGAAACAGCATAACTTCCCAGTACCGGATAAACATGGGTTAAACTCTCTCCTGTGCCGCTCGTTCCATCCCCAAACGACCACGTACATACCAAAGGATCCCCATCCACATCACTGGCCGTGATGGAAAAATTTATTGTTTCTCCTATCGGTGCAGGGTTGGGCTGGGTGGACATCGAAGAAGTGATGACCGGAACGTCATTGACGGCTGAAACATTGATTGAAATGGTCGCCACATTACTCCACGCTGTCCCATCGCTAACTTTAAAACTCATGCTGTCAGAACCAAAATAATCGAGAGAGGGTTCATACGTTAAATCCGGCGCCGCACCGCTTAACGTCCCGTGTGAAGGATTACTGACGATTTGGAAGGTCAGCGTATCTCCATCAGGATCGCTTCCCGTTAAGACAATCGTCTGACTCGCATCTTCCATGACGCCAACGGCCTGATCGTTGGCGATGGGAACGCGGTTGGTGTTTGTGACCGTAATCGTGATCGTCTCCTGATCCGTCAATCCGCCAACATCCTTAGCGGTAAACGTCACGCTGTAACTCCCCGCTTGAGCATAGTTCGGCGTCCAACTGAAAGCGTGTACTGATGCATCAAACGCCGCCCCTGCCGGCAGGTTGTTAGTAGAATAGGTGAGCGTATTTCCATCCGGATCCGTTGCGGTCACGTTAAAGACCAACACCCCGCCTTCTTTGATCGTCTTGGCTCCGATGGGATCCAAAACGGGCGCACGATTAGCTAATGGCTGGGTTACCGTAATCGTCCCTTGATCCAATCTCTTCACACCTTCAACATCAGTCGCTTCCAGCTTGACGGTGTAGACGCCCGCCGCCGCATAGACATGGCTTGGACTTTGGGCAGTGCTTGTTTGCCCATCCCCGAAATTCCAGGAATAGCTCGTCAACATTCCCTTCTGAAGAGAATCAACGGAAAACTGAACCGTTAAAGGCGCGGCCCCGCTGTTAGGTGTTGCGACGATCTTTACCTTCTGCGCGTCTCTAATCCACTGGCCGATTTCTTTAACCGCCTGACGCTGTTCGATAAAACCGTACTCTGGTTTGGTGGGATCAGCGGTGTTAACCCCATAAGCCAGGTCATACGTCCAACGCCCATAGGCCCGCCAAAAGAGACCTTGAACATCTCCAATTGAAAGAACGGTTCGCGCAGCATCGCGAAGTTCCTCGGGTTTCCACATATAAATCGGTGAATCTTCCGGCGGCTCACCTGCAACATAAATGCCAACCCAAATGGGAATGTTGGGAGCAACAGCGTCGGCATATTGTTTTTGCGCCAACAGGCGATCTAGAGTGGCGCCAGGATCAAAAATTCTGTTTCCTTGTGTGTCGTAGGAGAATGGCCGCTCGATAAAGAAGCAGATAATATCCGCTTCGCCGGTGCCAAATTGATAGTCCTTCCAGAGCCCACCTTTGGGATGCGGTTGATTGGCACGGACAAAAGCGAGATCCAGACTGCCGCCAAAATGAGTCATTACAGGCGTTTTTGGGAACCACTTCTTTACTACCTGGTACATCTTTACTCTGTCCGCGTGATCGGCGTATTCATCAATCTCATGACCCAAATAATACCACTTAGCGATGCCATCTAAATCCGAGATGCCATCTCCATTCAAATCAGTCGCTTTAAATTTTGCTTCTGCTTCCGTTGAGTCGAAAATCCAATCTGATGTAGGAGGATCCGTAGGATCGTTGGTGTACCAATCATGCTGAGAAGCAGGGCCAGTCCCACCTTGAATTCCATAGACTTGCATAGAATTAAATAAAGCGGCACCCCCATTATCTGCCGGGGCAACATAGAAGGTGTTTAAATTTTGCAGTTCTTTCTGACGCTGAGTGTTTGACACAAGGCTTACTCCCCAAAAACCGTACACCTTCATATCTGCAAGTCCTGGTAAATTAGTCTTTGAAGGAAGCGCTGTCACCGCGGTCTGTCCTATGCCGATTTCTCCTGCGGTATTTTCAATCAGTACTTTCACGTCATGCCGGCCAATCTTGGTATAGGTGTGACTCACGGAGGGTATTTGAATTGATGTTTGTCCATCTCCAAAATCCCAGAAATATGATTTCAAACTCGTGGCGCTTGATGCCGTTGCCGTCAACGCCACGTTCCAGGGAACTTCACCTTCCACAGCAGTCGCCTGAATAGTTACGGGGAATGCGGATTGTTGTACCGATGTGATTTTTGCACCCCTCAAAATAATCCCTGCTTGCTGATGATCATCAATGTTGATGATGAATTGGTTGTTCGTGATTTGGACTGGCTTGACACGCACCCATTCGTACGCGCTGGTGGTTCCGGCAGGAGGAATGAAGTCATAGGTTTTCCCATCAAGGATAAACATGGTGTGAGGATCAGAGTGATAGAGCGGGCTTCGATAAACATAAAGCCATAGATCATAAATTCCATTCGGGGCATTGGGGAAACGAAGACGGACAATGCCGCCATCAAATCCATCCATGCAGAAGATTTCACCGGTGTTGCTCTTCCAATCCGCCAGAAATTCAATCACCGGCGCATTCGTCTGCCCAAAGACCCATTGGGTTACCGTTGGCTCCACGGCCTGGACAACGGAGACTTTATCCCCTGGTAAGTTCCCGAATAAAAGCGCTGCGAAGACTGCTCCATAAGCCATTAGGCGTTTTAAAATCATTGTTGTCGGTATCATGCTCATCTTGTCTCCTATCTTAATTTTATTCTTCATCCTCCCCGATCGGACACCTTCCGACCGGGGAGAATTGCATCTTCTCTATTACCGTGCCGTCACCTTCACGATGCTCGAAACGCCCACGTTGCCCTTGGCATCGTAGGCCTTCACCTGCAGTTGATAGGTGCGATATCTTGTCGGAGGAACTTTCCAGGCGTATGCGTAAGGACTGCTGGAATCTCTGGAATAGAACACCCCATTGATGTAGAACTCCACCTGCGTCACGCCTACGTTATCGCTCGCCTGAGTCGTGATCGTGATGGTTTTTCCCCTGGGAACCCTAGCCCCATCGAGGGGTGAGGAGATCGAAACAACGGGCTTGGTCGAATCCGTCGAAGGGCTGACCGTCAAAATAAACGCCGTGCTGGCCGTCAGCGCTCCGTCCGAGACCGTGACCGTGATCTTGGCCGTTCCAGACTGGGTGTTCGCCGGGATGATCGTCACCGTGCGATTGGCCCCGCTGCCGCCCAAGACGATATTTCCCGCAGGTACGAGCGTGGTGTTGCCTGAAACGCCCGACACCGTCAGGGAACTAGCGGCCGTTTCCACGTCACCCACCGTAAAGGCAATGGGCGCTGTGACCGTATTCATCGCCGTGGTTTGATCCGTGATGTTGCTGATCGTCGGCGTGTCGTTCACGGCACTGACCGTGATGGACACGGCGGCCGTGCTGCTGTCGACACTGCCATCATTGACTTTGAACGTAAAACTGTCCGAGCCATTAAAGTTGGCTTTGGGGGTGTAGGTCAGATTGGGAGCAACACCGCTTAATGTCCCGTTTACGGGTTGACTAACCACGCTATAGCTCAAGCTGTTGCCATCCGCATCGCTGCCAGTGAGCGTGATCCCCTTGGCCGTGTCCTCTATGACACTGACCGACTGGGAATTCGCCGATGGCGCGTGGTTAATGGGCGCCGTCACGGTAAGCGTTACGTTTCCCGTCACACTGCCATTTTGATTGTCCACGACTTTCACCGAGGCAATGTAGCTGCCTGCCGTGGCGTAGGCATGAGCCGCCGTTTCCCCCACCGCCATCATCCCATCCCCAAAATTCCAACTGCAGGTAAGAGGGCTTCCCTCGACGTCCTGTGCTTGTACTAAAAAGTTCACTGATTGATTCGTTAAAACCGAATTGGGACTGGCCGTCGGGCCGCTGGTGATGACCGGCGCATCGTTGAGTGCTGTCACCGTTATCGAAACCGTTGCCGCGCTGCTCGTCAGCGTCCCATCCCTGGTCTCAAAAGTAAACTGGTCTGCCCCAGCGTAATTCGCAGCTGGCGTGTAGGTAAGGTTTGGCGCAGCACCACTGAGCGTTCCATGGCTCGGCTGAGTGATCACGCTGTAGGTAATCGTATCGCCATCCGGATCACTGCCG
>JAHFGV010000025.1:20140-32715 GCA_023247255.1 Candidatus Omnitrophota bacterium
TGCCCCAGCGTAATTCGCAGCTGGCGTGTAGGTAAGGTTTGGCGCAGCACCACTGAGCGTTCCATGGCTCGGCTGAGTGATCACGCTGTAGGTAATCGTATCGCCATCCGGATCACTGCCGGTCAGCGTGATCCCCTTGGCCGTATCTTCCACGACACTCACCGGTTGGGAATTTGCCGATGGCGCACGATTGGTATTCGTCACCGTGATCGTAATCGTTTCACTATCACTCAAATTCCCATCGCTTACCTCGAAGGTAACCGAGTAATTTCCCGCCTGAACGTAACTTGGCGTCCAGCTAAACGTCTTTGTCCCCGCGTCGAACGTGGCTCCAGAGGGAAGGCCGCTCGCACTATACGTCAGGGGATTTCCGTCCGGATCGCTCGCATTTACCGTGAAGCTCAACAAGGATCCTTCAGCCGCACTCTTATTGCCAATGGCACCTAAGACCGGAGGATTATTCGGATTCGGCTTGGGGTTAAAGAGAGTGGCGGATAATATCACCTCTCCCCATCCCGCAGGCTCATTAAACCCTCCCCCATCCACATTCGACCACGCTGTCGAACTGCGCTCTCCATTGACACCGCGATCATGCAGCGCAAGATCAAACCCCACTTGCGTCCCTGCCTGCGGACTCCCAACCCCCAGCGCTGCCCACGGGATTTTCATCTCTATAGCATATCCACCGTCGGTATCCCCATTGTTATCGACCGTTCCTGTCGCTTTCACCTGGGAGCCATACGTCGCATTGATCTGAACCGGCCCAGGACCCTGAAAAACCTGATGACCATTCACCACATCAACAAAAAACTTGCAATCATCCTGCTGCATGGCCACACCCTTGTTATCAAGGGTATCAAGCATCAGCTCCACACTATCCTCCCGCCATAAATTCCCTTCATCCGGCGTTCCTAGAGTCGTGTTAAGCTGCTGATCCTGGACTTCCGCCGCCACGTACAACGCCTCGTTATCCCACAACAAACGGTAAGTCCCCACGCTCCCCTGACTGGAACTGAGCGTAATAACTTGAACCCCATTAAATTCCTGGGTTTGCCCGTCAATGACGGGCGCCTGGGAAGTTTTAGCAGCTGTATAGTGGGGAAGATTGCTGGATACGACGGTGATCGTGATCGTCTCGCTATCGCTTAATTTCCCGTCACTCACACTCAACGTCACCGTGTAACTCCCCGCTTGACCGGCGCCTGGCGTCCAACTGAACGTCTGCGTTGTCCCATCAAACGCCGCCCCAGAAGGAAGATTCGCTGCAGAATACGCCAACGCGTCTCCATCGGCATCGGTGGCACTCACACTGAACTTAAGTAAACTTCCTTCACTGGCACTCTTATTGTCAATGGAAGCTAAGGCCGGAGCCCGGTTGGTGTCCGTCACCGTAATCGTGATCGTCTCAGAATCACTCAAACTCCCATCGCTGACATTAAAGGTCACTGAATAATTCCCCGCTTGGGTATACGTCGGTGTCCAACTAAACGTCTTCGTCCCTGCATCGAACGCCGCGCCGCTGGGAAGACCGCTTGCGCTGTACGTCAAAGTATTCCCGTCCGGATCCGTTGCGGTCACGTTAAAAATCAAGGAACCGCCTTCCTTGATCGTCTTCGCTCCGATGGGATCCAACACGGGCGGACGATTGGCTATTGGTTGAGTTACCGTAATCGTCCCTTGATCCAATCTTTTCACCCCGTCAACATCAGTCGCTTCCAGCTTGACGGTGTAGCTGCCCGCCGCCGTATAGACGTGGCTGGAATTCTCGATATTACTTGTTGTCCCATCGCCGAAATTCCAGGCATAGGCCTTAAGTATTCCCTTCTGAAGAGAATCAACGGTAAATTGCACCGTCAAAGGCGCCACCCCGCTGTTAGGGGTTGCGACGATCTTTACCTTCTGCGCGTCTTTAATCCACTGGCCAATTTCTTTAACCGCCTGACGCTGTTCGATGAACCCATACTCTGGTTTGGTGGGATCGGCGGTGTTCACTCCATATGCCAAATCATAGGGCCATCGCTCATAGGATCGGAAGAATAGCCCTTCAATATCTCCCATGGAGAGGATCGCTCGTGCAACATCTAAGAGCTCCTCCGGCTTCCACATGTCAGCAGGCGTTGTATTGACATCCTCTCCCGCTACAGAGATACTCACCCAAATCCTAACGTTTGGAGCAACAGCATCGGCATGCAGTTTTTGGGTTAGGAGAGAGTCCATCATCGGTTTTAAATCAAAGTGGCGGTTGCCTTGCGCGTCATAGCTGAATGGATCGTTGGGCACAATAATTTCGATGTCCGCTTCTCCCGGACCAAATTGATACTCATCCCAAAGACCCCCGGCAGGGTGTTGTGAGCCCGCGCGCTCAAAAGGAACGTCCAGAGCAGTGGCGTAGGACAAAAGCGGGGTATTCGGAAAGTAGGGCTTCACGATGTCATACATTCGCTTACGCTCTGCATGCGTGGCAAATTCAGCCATTTCATGGCCCAGATAGACATAGCCAACCCTGCCATCAAGATTGTGAATGCCATCACTGTTTTCATCTCCAGCTTTTAAAATTGCAATCGCTTCGGATGGATCAAAAACCCATTGACTCTCTGGAAGTCCTAATTCGTCACCGGTATACCAAACACTTTCCGCCTCATTATTGTCAAGACTCGCAGTCGCGCCCAAGCGGATTCCTTCAGCCAACATATCCGATAAGAAAAGATGGTACGTGTCGCGCTTGTCGAGCCGGTCGTACATGGAATTCCAATACGTGTAGGGAATGAGATAATTCATAGAGAACGCCTGAAACTCAGCTATACGACGATGATTAAATTGAGTGGCACTATCTTCAGGAATTTTTCCCCAATCCCAAATAGTTTGAAGTCCCGGAGAATAAAACCCATAGAACTTCATATCTTTTAACCCGGGTAAGTTTGTTTTGGAAGGCAGCACCGTTACTTTCATCTGGGCGATTCCGATTTCGCCTGCAGTATTCTCAACCAGAACTCTCACCTCATGCCAACCCATCTTTGTGTAAGTGTGCGTGGGTTTTGCTTGATTAGATGTCTCCCCATCGCCAAAATCCCATGAGTATGATTTCACACTGATTCCGCTACCCACGGTAGCGTCAAACGTCACGTTCCAGGGAACCTCACCTTGGACAGAAGTTGCCTGAAGGGTTACCGGAAATGCGGACTGTTGTTGAGGCGCTGTGATTTTAATGCCTCTCAAGATAATACCCGCAAGTTGGTGATCATCAATATTGATAATGAATTGATTGCTCGTGATCTGGATCGGTTTGATACGCACCCACTCGTAAGCATCAATGGTAGAGCCTGTGGGTGGAATAAAATTATAGGTTTTGCCATCAAGAATGAACATCGTATGGGGATCAGCGTGGAAGAGCGGCGCACGATAGACCCAAAGCCACAAGTCATAGATTCCATTCGGGGCATTAGGGAGACGAAGACGCGTGATGCCCCCATCATTACCATCGAGACAGGAAATCACATTGCCACTGTTTTTCCAGAGTCCTCCCAAAGCTTCAATCGCCGGATAATTAGGTCCTGTAAAATACCATTCGGTGGCCTCTGTCTGCTGGGCTTGAACAACGGGAACCCTGTCCAATAGTAAGTTCCCGAATAAAAACGCCCCAAACACCACCCCATAAACCATTACACGATTTAAAATCATTCTTGCTGGTATCACGTTCATCTTGTTCTCCTCATTTTTTAATTTTCGTATTGTCAAATTTTTACTAAAAACCTATTTGGCTTCTGTCGCTGAGAACACCATCTCCCCAAAACCTGCTGGGCTGTTAAATCCACCGCCATCCACACTCACTCAGGCGGTTGATTTGCGATCAGCATAAATACGGTCGAATCGAGTATTAAGCGCCAAAACAAATCCCTACCTCTTCCCAACCTCTTGCCACTTATCCCAGCATCACCGCGACATCATCGGGATTTGCTGAATAGTCACTCAGATTAATCATTGTCAAGCAAGTTAATGCTTTGGCTCACCTTACCCAGTTGGTAGCTGGAACCCACCCTCAGAGTGAGAATCACGCTCTCGGTTCCTTCCACAAGCTTGTCGTCCTTCGGCATGATAAGAATGGGTGGCGAACTGGTAGCTCCGGCGGGAATTACCACACTTCCAGGAAGCAGAGCGTAGTCAATCCCATTCTGGGCCTTCCCACTCAGCGTGTAGGATACCGTGAGGGCACTGGCCGCTGCAGGTAGACAGACGACCTTAAATTGCGCCGTGTCCATTCCAGGCTCAGAGGCGGTAGGATCAACGACCACTAGGCTGACCGTTGGCTGCTCATCGTCATGGATGGTAATGGTCGCACCGGAGGTCTGGACCTGATAAGCAGGATCGCTCACCACGCTCAAAATGATCGTCTCTCTGCCCTCCACCAGCGCGTCATCCAACACGCTCACGGGAATACTCGCCGAAGAAACGCCCGCTGGAATCACAACCGAGCCGGGAAGTGTGACATAGTCTGCGCCTGCTTGGGCAGTTCCTCCCAACACGTAGCGAACAGTCAAAGGTGTGGGCAGTGTTGGAAAGAGCATCATCTGGAATTGACCTCCATCCGATCCAGGCTCTGAGGCTGTGGAATCGGACGCTCCAATCCTGAGCGTCGGTTGCTCATTGTCAAAGAGAGTAACAGTCGCGCTAGCACTACTCAGCTGATAAGCAGGATCGCTCACCACGCTCAAAATGACCGTCTCTCTGCCCTCCACCAGCGCGTCATCCAACACGCTTACGGGAATACTCGCCGAAGAAACGCCCGCTGGAATCACAACCGAGCCGGGAAGTGTGACATAGTCTGCGCCGGCTTGAGCAGTCCCTCCCAACACGTAGCGAACAGTCAAAGGTGTGGGCAGTGTTGGAAAGAGCATCATCTGGAATTGACCTCCATCCGATCCAGGCTCTGAGGCTGTGGAATCGGACGCTCCAATCCTGAGCGTCGGTTGCTCATTGTCAAAGAGAGTAACAGTCGCGCTAGCACTACTCAGCTGATAAGCAGGATCGCTCACCACGCTCAAAATGACCGTCTCTCTGCCCTCCACCAGCGCGTCATCCAACACGCTTACGGGAATACTCGCCGAAGAAACGCCCGCTGGGATGACAACCGAGCCGGGGAGGCTGACATAGTCTGCGCCGGCTTGAGCAGTCCCTCCCAACGCGTAGCGAACAGTGAGAGCCTCGGGCGCGGGCGCATTGAGGCCAATTTTGAATTGGCCCGTATCTAGCCCTGGCTCAGATGCCGTTTTGTCCGAAGCGATTACATTCACAACCGGCAGCACCTTAACCGTCACAGCCACCGTGTTGGCGATAGCTGCTGTGCTTTTTCCATCCGACACCTTCACGGATGCTGTGTAGCTGCCCGCTGAACCATACGTATGCGAGGTGGCGTTTCCTATCCCTGTCGTGCCATCTCCAAAATCCCATACATAGCTCAACGTATCACCATCCGGATCGCTCGCTGCAATCGAGAAGTCCACCGCTTGATTAACCAGCGCTGGATTCGGACTCGCCGTTGCATCCGCTGTGATGATCGGTGGGCGATTCGTGTCCGTCACTGTAATCGTGATCGTCTTAGCATCCGAGAGTTCTCCATCACTGACACTGAAGGTAACCCCGGCATAAATACCCGCCTGGTCATACGTAGGCGCCCATCGAAATTCGCCTGTGGCACTGTTCAATGAAGCCCCGGAGGGAAGTACGCTCGCTCCATAAGTGAGCGTATCTCCGTCCGAATCGGTGGCTTGTAGCGTAAAACGGAGCAAGTCACCTTCTCCGACTGTCTGATTCCGGATTAAACTCAGCACTGGAGCTTTGTTTGGAGTGGGAGCGCTCAAGGCTGTAATGGTCATCGTCTTTGCTGCCTTGCCACCACTCTCATCCGCCACATCAACGCGTGCCGGGTAGGTACCTACATCGGTATAAATATGTTGAGGATTCGTAAGATCACTCGATATACCCCCATCCCCAAAATCCCAGAGATAGGTTAACGATTCCCCTTCCGGATCCGTGGCTTGGGCACTGAACATTACGGTCAGGGGTACCGTGCCTTCGAGAGGCTGCGCTGAGGCTTGAAGGATGGGGGGCTGATTGATGCTTACACCGAGTTGAAGGCTAGATTGCGTCTTGGCCCCACTCGAATCTGTCACCGTCACAGTAACGGCATAGGTACCGACTGCGCTATACGTATGGGAGGTGGCGTTTCCTGTCCCTGTCGTGGCATCCCCAAAATTCCACGCATAGCTCAACGTATCACCATCCGGATCGCTCGCTTCAATCGAGAAGTCAACCGCTTGATTCACCAGCGTCGGATTCGGATTGGCTGTTGGGTCTTTTGTAATGACCGGCTGGCGATTCGTGTTCGTCACTGTAATCGTAACCGACTCAGTATCCGAAAACTCTCCATCACTCACACTGAAGATCACTCCAGGATAACTACCTGCCTGATCGTATCCGGGTGTCCAACTAAAAGTTCTTGTCCCAGGATCGAATTGGCTACCTGCGGCTAGATTGCTGGCCGTATAGCTGAGAACATCTCCTTCTGAATCCGTGGCATTGATGCTGAAAGCCAATACATTCCCCTCCGCAATGCTCTGATCCCCGATTAAGCCCAAGACAGGAGGTTGATTCACGACTAGCTCGGTTACGGTAATCGTCAATTCGGCTGAAGCAGTGGCACTGCCATCATCTGTAACCACCAGGACCGCCGTGTAGGTACCACTCTTTTGATAAGTGTGTGTGGGATTAGGTGAGGAGGATGTTCCTCCGTCACCGAATGTCCATTTATACCCGACGATCTGACCATCCGAATCTGAGGCCGTGCTGGTAAATTGAACCGTCAGGGGAACGTCCCCGCTCGTCGGGCTCGCCGAAATCGAAACCAAAGGCTTTCCGTTGAGCGGATCGACGGCTTCGGCATCCGCCAATCCTTCCTTGTTCGCGTCCCGATCCTTGGTATCCGCGACTCCCCAGAGGCTTTGGGATTCGCTTAAATCAATGAGCGCTTGACGGATCTGGTAGACCCCGGCCGCATTATGAGCGCGTCCATGCTTGGCAGCGTAGAGAGCGGCGAGACCCGCCCCATGAGGCGAGGCCATGCTGGTTCCACTCTTAGTGCAATAACGACCCCCTATGCAGGTCGAAAGAATTCCCACACCGGGTGCCGCAAAGTCAATGGCCGCTCCGGAAGAGCTCACGGGATTTTTTGCCACCACACTTCGGCTAAAGTTGCTGAACGAAGCCATGATGTTTTGCGTGGGGGACATCGCTGAGATCGTGGCTACCTCTGGATACGCTGCAGGGATCTGATCATCATTCGTATTGAGTTCGCCATCAGGGCCATAAATATCCTGGCTATCATTTCCTGCTGCTACCACGTACACCACACCCTTTGCCACGCTCTGCTGAATGGCATACTGAAGGGGATAATAGGGTCCTGTCCCAATGATGCTCATGTTCACGACTTCAATCGTGTCGACATGCGCAGTCACCCAATCGATCCCCTGGATAATATCTGACCAGTACCCCCAAGCATCGTCCCCCATCACCTTCAGGGAGTAGATCCGAGCTCCGGGAGCGACGCCTACAACCCCGTAGCCGTTATCGAGTGCGCCTACGATCCCTGCCACATGAGTCCCATGTCCATAGACGTCATCCAATCCATAAGTAGTAAAATTGACCGCTTCGACCAGATTGAGATCCGGATGGTCCAGATCCACCCCTGTATCGAGAATCGCAACATCCACGTCCACGCGTTCGTCCACCCCATTGATCTTCGCTGTCGCGTTTTTCTCGACATCCATCCGATTAACACCCGTCGGAAGCGTCTGAGCCGCAATAAAGGCAATTCCGTCTTCCTCAACCGAGGCCACCTCAGGATCCCGTTTCAAAGCTGCCAGTTCAGCGTCAGTAATCTCTCCCGTGAATCCTTTGATCGCATGTGAATAGACTCGACGCGGCTTAGACTTCAAACGGTGTTTCTGGCAGATGCGTGAGACTCTAGCAGGGGTTGTTGCAGCCCCTTCGGTGCTGGTAGCCTTCTCTTTGAGGATCACGATGTAGCGTCCCTTGGCCGCAGCCTTGAGGGAGCGTTTTTGTTGAGGGCTGAAAACATTGCCATCATTGAGCGACGACTGCGAATCATTGCTTTGTGTTTGTGGGTGGGCAAGGGAGGGTGCGCTCAAGCCAACTGCCATTACCACGGATACAAAGACAGCCCTGTACATCCTTCTGCCCCATCGAGCATCAGCAGTTTTCATCACTCACTCCTCCTTCTCAGGTCTGCTTTACCTATAAGAGAGGACAAAATCCGATAACCAGCAGTCTTTGTAAAAGGCTTGCGCTTGGCACAACAAAAAAGCTGCCGAACCCTACTTATCACTCGGCAGCTCGGCAGTCCTCAATGAAGCTGACTGATCGCTTCGGCAGCCCGGCGATCCAACTTCATAGGATCCGTAGCTTTGCGCCCCTACGTTACCGTATCCGCCATAGAACATTGGCGGACCAACCCGATTGGGTTGAGGTTTACCTCCCCGCCTTACTTTGAAAAGCCCTGCTAGCGGGGATCCGCCACTTGGGCGGATTTTTCGAATGATCCTCTCGTGAGGACCAAAAAACCTAACACAAGCTTGCCTGTTCTTCTCTGCCTTCAACAATATGAAAAAATTAAGCATGATTAAGGATAATTACGCGTTAATAAGTCATTCGCTTTCATACTGCTCCCCCATTAACAGGAGAGGGATTTTAAGTTCGACATAAGCCTCGCAGCGCTTCATGCAGTCCTGCTCCACCCTCAGCATCAAGCATATCTTCACCACCTGGTCCAACCCCAAGGGCAACTCCAATACCGAGCGTGTGATGCGCACCATCAAGGAGGACATTGTCTGGCCCTACGACTGGAACAATCACTTCGATTTCGAGATCGCCATATCCGCCTGGACTCAGCGCTACAACACCGACTTCCCGCATCAGGCCTTGGGCAATCTCACGCCCAGACAAAAACTCGATTCGCATACCGAAGAACAACAAAAACCACAGCCGGTACTCACTTGAAATCCTCTTGCTAGTGGGTATTACATTATCTTTTTCAATGCTATGCGAAAGAAATATATCTTAGTTTTCCATCACCCATGCTTTCTATCGCATCACAAAACCTAACTCGTTGGAAAATGCCTCATTACCTGAGGCATCTTTTGCCCGTATTTGATACTTGTACTTTGCTTGGGGTGTTAACCCCGTTAACATCTGGACATGTGCCGTCGCCAAGTTAGCATCTACTGGTGAAAGATTCTTAACGGCGTTTCCTTTCTGCGGATCAATCCCATACAAAAGCTGGGTGGTAGCCGGCTCATTGGTCTTCCAGATAATCCTCACCTCAGTTGAAGAAATAACGGTTACGTTAATTCCAGAGATCACTGGGGATATCGTATCGGATGGGATAACGAGAGGACAAACAAACCCCTTGATTCCCTGTCTAGACGTAGCGCAGGAAGTTAAGGCACCCGCGATCGCTGTGTTATATTTCTTCCAGGCATCTTGATTGGTCAAACCAGATTCGGGCAATCCATTCGGATAGAATGATTGAGGAATTGGCCCATAGGTGGGCACTTGCTCTGGAAAAAATATTTGAAAATTATCGCCCTGTATCTGGTTGAAGTCGTAGACATACGTGTTCGAAAGACTGAGAGTAAACGATTCACTCATCAGGTCTGCACTCATCTCAATGGCTAGGGGAGAAAAAGGCAAGCCAACGGCTGGTAAATGCAAAGACTCGAACTTTACGTTGCGGATGATCGCCTCTTTATGGACATTGCGATGCCCAAGACGGGAGATATGTTCCCGTATGTTAACGTGATTTTTCAAGCGGCCATCTTCCAGGAGGGTCGTGTGATCGGTTTGAACATTAGTTTCTGCATTTGGTTGTCGAGGCAAATCTATGCCGATGTTAAATCCTTCGACATCCGGATTCCTCACGATCATGCGGCCATTTTCATAACCCACCTTGCTGAAATCAAAACCTCTGGAGATTTTACCTTCTCCTTGATTCCGGATTGTTACAGCAGGGTCATTTTTAATCCTGAAATTTTCAAAAGTCATGCGGCTGGTATGGTAGGGTTCTACGCCGTTCTCAGTCACATGCCAGATGTCGTAATCCTTAAAAAGCCCTTCATGGATATAACGGCTTAGCGGCATCGTGCCACAATACCAAGTGGCCCAGAACCCAATCCTGGTAAACCCATACACTTCGTTGCGGCTAGATTCTAAAACACGCAGATTTTCTTTAAGACTGGGAATGCGGTTATTCGTGGAGTTATAAAGAATGACCTCGCGAATGATTGAAGTATCTGCGCCCCGAAATTTCGGGACAGCGGCCATACCCGAATGATAATAGCCATTGTAGTCATACCCGCTAAAGCTCGCGTTAGCAGCGACATTATCGCGGACATAATTGTGCGGGCCCCGGAACCAAAAGGCTGTTCCTTCAAACCCAGTCTCCGTTTCGAGTTCAGGCAACCCCGGTTCCTTCGCTTTACCTCCTCCCATGACGCCTCCCCGATCGGCTCCTCTAAGACTACGAATCCTTACGGCAAAATTTCTTTCAATTTCGTTATAACTCTCATTTCCATCTTCGGTGATGATTCCTGCTCCATTAACATCGTAAACCACATTGCCTCGAATCAATCCATAGTGTGAATTGTGAATGGTAATGCCCCATCGTTTCCCACCTACGATGGCATTCCCCACAAACTTAAACTGGTATCCCTGATTGGTTGGATTCACCGGGCCCATCAAATGATGGGCATGGAGTGTGTAACGTCCCTTTTGATTAGTGCCGATATGCGTAACGGCACCTGTTGTTTTATCAAATACCGTATTGTCAAAAATATCCACCGTGGTACGACCTAAGTCCTTAAAAAGGACATACCGGATATCGACATCAGCCCTGTGAGTAAAAAGCGTGTGCCCACGTATTCCATCTGGGCTTTCTGAACGGATGATCACGTTGCGGGATAGATTCCCTACATGCGCAAGAAAATCCATATTGCCATTAGAACTGTGAGCCCCCAAGTGGTCAAACTGCAGGTAATGACTCAATGTCACTTCATTGCCCGACACATTTTCCACAGTAAGTTCTTCCCATTGCGGGAAAGCAGCAGAAAAACTATTCTTTCTAAATGGAATCTGGCGGGTATCTGGAAGAATCAGGCGATCCTGCGGCCGCCAACCCTGCACAGATTCATTAAGAAAAAGTTTAATATCTCCCGCTCTTGGCTCCTTAGAGAGCCGCACAAACGTCGGGGCCTTTACCGCCCCATGCATCGTTACCTTCCCCAGACCGATGATTCCCACCCCGAATTGCTCCGGATCGGCTGCGAAATTATGAGAACACCCACATACAATAATCTCGGCAATAACGTTTGGTTGAATCGGAACCTGAGCTGTTCCTATTTCCAAAACACCTTCTTCCTTGACCAGCAACGTGCCGATCCTTAACTGCGTATCGATGTCGTTACGAAATTTTAAACTCGAGCCCTCTTCAATACAGAGCACGTGAATCATCGCCAGATTTTTTATGTCATAAATAACAGTAATTCCTGATGTAATCTCCACCTGATCCCCATCTGTAGGAACACGGTTTAATGACCATGTCTTGGGGTCCGACCAGGACCCGCTCTTTACGCTCACAATATTCGGATGATCGCAAAAATCAGGAATGCCATGCGGCAAGCTTCCCATACCAGAAGAGGCCATTGCTGATGTCGACACACACATAAAGACTGCTAATACCAAACCTGATGTCCGTTTCAATGACATTGTCATGTTTTTTCCCCTCACCTGTCCCTAAACAACCCCAACAAAAATGCCGAGCAACCGCTCTACGCGGGCCCGGCAGTCGACAGGAGAAAGTTGCTGATTGCTAGACAGATCGATCCTAGCAATCCAGCTCCACGAAGCTGCACAGCTTCTGATAAATTCGGATATTCGATCGCTTATGATACCAGTTTTTAAAAGTTTAGTTTATTAGATGAAAATAAAAACGCCACGTACTGAAGAAGAGAAAATAAAACCGAACTACCGGCTTGCTCGGTAGCTCGGCAGTCTTAAGAACCGTCATTCGTCATCCGTAATCCCTCGTCTATGACAGAAATATATGAAAGACGATCTGCGGAAAACAGTTCTTAAGATCCGTAGCTTTGCCCCACAGTTTCGCGTTGCAAAATATATCTGAGGGGCCCCGCTAACTCCTTCCGTCCTTGCTTTCTTGAAGCAAGAAGGCCCGCTGCGGAGCGTCTCCACCTCACGGTGGATTTGCCTTTCTCAAACAGCTTTCACTTACCGTTCGTTTCTACTAAGATGCCCTATAACTCACTGCACTGGCAAGAGTAAACAATTATAAAGAATTAAGCGATATTGACAATCTTCCACCAAGATTACCAATGGTGGTTTCAAGTTTCTAACGCAACAAGATGATCACGAAGAGCCTCACAGGGGAAGTGCCAGTTCAGCACCTTGCGAGGCCGTCCATTCAAGAGGGCTTGCACATGCTTGATCTCACG
>JAHFGV010000054.1 GCA_023247255.1 Candidatus Omnitrophota bacterium
ATTTCTTAACGAACCCTAACGGTGCCGGGATTGCTCCAGCCACCATTCTATCAACAGACAGCTCACACCGATGGTAATCGCTGAATCGGCGACGTTAAACACCGGCCAGACGCGAAAATCGATGAAATCCACGACGTAACCCAGGCACAACCGATCGATCAAGTTGCCAATCGCCCCTGCCAGTACCAGCGCATTTGCCCATCGCAGACGCCAACCCATCTGGACTCGGGTGCATATTTCCCACAAAATCCAGCCGATCACAAGCAAGGAGAAACCGATGAAAACCGGCTGCTGATTTTTGAAAAGGCCAAAGGCCGCCCCTGTGTTCTGGACATAGGTCAGATGAAGAATGGAGGAAACAAGGGGGATGCTCTGGCCTGGAAGCATCGCGGCACT
The DNA here is from genome assembly GCA_023247255.1 of Candidatus Omnitrophota bacterium. Classification (GTDB taxonomy): domain Bacteria; phylum Omnitrophota; class Gorgyraeia; order Aquiviventales; family Aquiviventaceae; genus JAHFGV01. Next base: position 397 of record JAHFGV010000054.1, read on the forward strand.
GACCCAAGCCTTTGTAAACTGATCGAGCCCTAGCAGGAGGCTTACGATCACGCTGGAGTGAATATGACCTTTCAGGTCCGGGGAAGGAACCCCAGAAGTCATCCCAAAACCCAAGGGGGTTCGAGTCTCGAGGCTCCGGGCTGTGGGCAAATGCCCCCGACCCTGAATCTAAGAGTGCCTAACATAATGCGCCCATGACCCTGCGACCATTGTTAGGCACTCTTACTACCGTTTACCCTTGTGTTCCTTGACCCGCTGGCAGTCAATGCAAAACAGGGCCTGGGGAACGGCTTTGAGGCGACTCAGGGAAATGGTCTGGTTGCACTGCTGACAGATCCCATACGAACCGTCGTCAAATCGTTTGAGGGCATCGTCGATCTGATATAAAACTTCCTGCTCACTGGAGATCATGTTCATCGACAGCTCACGGTCGTAGGTATCGGCCGCCATATCCGCCATATGGATGGTATAACTGGAGAGATCCCCAGAAGCATCCCTGGGACTCGTGGAGGCATCATGGGCTCTGGAACGAATCTCACCCACCAGCTTTTCGCGTTCAGCAATCAGTAACTGACGGAAATACTTCAACTGTTCCTTATTGAGTGCCATGGCCGTTTTTCCCTTCCACCTCGCCTTTCAGGACGCCTAACTCAATAGGCATACCACACGAACACACCGGTCACATAACTGAGGGTGACCGGTGTCTTTTCCCACTGTTGTCAAATGTTTCCAGCACCGCTGGCATTTGTCCCCTAAAGCCGCCTCTACGCGCACGTCCGAAAGACCCGGAAACGTCGAGTTCTCCGACGACGCTCTCTGCCCATCCCCTTGAATGGCCAGGCCCGACACGATGAAAAGATCCGCAAGGGTTTGCTGGTGCGTCTCACAGAGCGTCCGAAGTTTCTGGTCGCTGACGATCAGCGTGACGTGCGCTTCTAGAGGACTGCCAATCAATCCTTCCAGCCGGCGTCGCTCCAGGGCCTTCATCACCTCATCCCGGATGGCGAGGAACGCCTTCCAGCGTTTTTGTCCCTCGTCATCTAAGGGGCTCTGTATCGGCTCAGGCCAGAGGCTTAAGTGTACCGACGGCTCTTGCACCAAGCCTGCTTGGCGCATGAGCTGCCAGACCTCATCGGTGGTCGTCACCAGCACCGGTGCCAGAACCTTTACTAAGGTGCGTAGTATAACATACAACACGTTTTGCGCCCAGCGTCGTTTCTCCGAGGTGGCAGGTTCTGTATAGAGCCGATCTTTCAGGGCATCGAAGTAGAAGGCCGATAGATCCAGAACGCAGAACTGGTAGGCCGCCTTCCAAACATCATGAAACTGATAATTCTCATAGGCGCGCTTTACTGTATCGAGCAACTGTTGGGTGCGGTCCAGAGCCCATCGGTCCATCTCTTGGATCCGCAAGACCTCCAAAGAGCCTTGCGCGGGATTGAAATCATAGAGGTTTGCCAGCAGGTAGCGAAATGTGTTACGGATCTTCCGATAGGATTCTGCAATCTGACCGAGGATCTCATCCGAAATCCGCACGTCTTCTCGGTAATCGCAGGAGGCTACCCAAAGCCTCAGGATGTCCGCCCCATAACGCTGCATGACCTCTTGAGGAGAAACGACGTTCCCCAGGCTCTTGGACATTTTACGCCCCTGACCATCCATGACAAAACCATGGGTCAGCACCTGCCAATAGGGAGGCTTACCGTGCAACGCGACCGAGGGAATGAGCGAAACCTGAAACCAGCCTCGATGCTGATCGGAGCCTTCCAGATACAAATCCGCCGGCCACCGTAAAGACTCTCGAGTCTTTAACACAGCCTCGTGGCTGACACCCGAGTCGAACCACACATCGAGGATGTCGGTGTCTTTACGCAGATCCTTCGACCGACAGGCCGGGCAGCCATCTGGAAGAAACTCATCCACAGGCGCGCGAAACCAAAAGTCTGTCCCGCGCTCACCCAGCAGCCGCTCGATGCGCTCGATCACCCCGGCATCGAGGATCGGCTTGTCGCAGGCGTTGCAGTGCAGCACAGGAATTGGCGTTCCCCAGTAGCGCTGGCGAGAGAGACACCAATCCGGACGCGTCTCGAGCATCCCTCGGATTCGACTTTGTCCTGCTTCCGGAATCCACTTAACCTGTTTGATCGCGTTTAGCAAGCGAGTGCGCAACGCTTCCTTCTCGACGCTGAGAAACCATTGCGGCGTTGCGCGAAAGATCACCGGTTGCTTGCACCGCCAGCAATGCGGATAGGAGTGGGTGATGGGTTCTTCGGCTAAGATCAGTCCACGCTTTCTCAAGTCCTCGATGATCTTTGGATTGGCATCGAACACCGACTGTCCCGCAAACTGAGGGACTTCTTCTGTAAAGCGGCCCTGATGATCCACAGGGGATAACACCTCAAGTGCAAACCGCTGCCCGATGAGGTAGTCCTCATGCCCGTGGCCGGGGGCGATATGCACTACCCCTGTCCCTTCCGATAGAGAAACAAACTCATCTGTGGCTCCTTGTGAAATTCTGTCGCCATAAGGAACCTGAAAACTACATTTTGATAGATCCCTGCCTCCAATCTCCCCGCTCACGGATAACCTATTAAACCTCGCAACCTCAGTGGCCACTTTCTCAGCCAATGTTTTGGCTACAATCAGATCGTAAGAACCCTCGGGATCAGACAGAGCAACATAGGTTTCATTGGGATGAAAGCACAACGCCACATTCGCTGGCAGTGTCCAAGGCGTGGTCGTCCACACCAAAACGGCAAGGCGATCTGGATTTGTAAACTTGCTCTTAAAATCTGCTCGGAGCTCAAGCACTGGAAACTTCACATAGATGGATGTGTCGGTGCGATCCTCGTACTCCACCTCAGCCTCGGCCAAGGCCGTCTCGCATGTCGCACACCAATAGACGGGTTTCTTCCCTCGATACACATAACCCTTCTGTACTAACTCCCTGAAGATGCGCAGGATCGTCAGCTCGTAATCCTTGCCCATCGTCAGATAAGGATGGTCCCAGTCCCCCAAGACCCCCAGCCGTTTGAACTGCTCGCGCTGAATATCGACGTAACGCTCGGCATAGGCTCTGGCCTTCTCGCGAAAGCTCACCTGGCCGATCTGGTGTTTCGTCAGCTTCAGCTCCTTGAACAACTGATGCTCGATCGGCATGCCGTGGCAATCCCAGCCCGGAACGTAGGCGCTGTCCTTGCCCTGCATCGTCTGGTAGCGGACGATCATGTCTTTGAGAATTTTGTTCAGAGCGTGTCCGATGTGGATGTCGCCATTGGCATAGGGCGGGCCGTCATGCAGAATGAACTTCTCTCCCGTGGCGCGAGCCTGGCGGATCTGGCCGTAGAGATCCTGCTTGTGCCAACGATCGATCCATTCCGGCTCCCGCTTGGGCAGATCGGCCTTCATCGGAAAAGCTGTCTTGGGAAGATTGAGCGTCGATTTATAGTCCATCGTCGTTATTTCGGATTGCGGACTGTGGATTTCGGATTGGATTAGTATCCTGTCTCATACCTTGCCCCGAAGTCAAAATTAACGCAGCAGACGGGCCAGGTCATAGAGAGAACTGATTAAGAATGTTTGAAGAAAGGAGATTAACAATAAGACGATCACCGCTGAAAGGTCCAACATCCCAATCGTGGCAAAAGGCACATGGCGTCGAACCCATCCAAAGAGCGGTTCTGTCACCGCTCGCAGAATCCGAACAATCGGATTGAAAGGATCCGGGCTGACCCAACTGATCAAAACGGAAATCAAGATTACGATGCTATAGAGCTTCAAAACCTGACCCAAGGTAATCGCCAAGGCCTGAAAGAGGTTTCCGAGGACAAACATCTTTGGTGACTCCTTTTGTCGCCGAGCGATTAACAGGATGTCTTATCGTATGATACAAACGAATTACCCCCCGGGCATTGTCGCGTTAGATAATTCGTTTGTATTAGTACTGGTCACTGACTTAGTCGTGACAACTGCCTGGACCTTTTGGCCGCCGCCTGGAGTGCCGCAACGATAGCGAACCTCACGCGCCGTTGTTCCAGCACCCGCAGCGCGGCCTCGGTCGTTCCACGCTTGGAGGCGACCCGTGCGATCCATTCCTGAGGGCTGAGAGAATTCTTCTCAAGCAACTGCACGCTGCCTTTCAGGGTCTGCGCCACCGCGCGGCGCGCCACGGCCCTTGGCAGACCTAACCTGAGGGCCGCCTCTTCCCAAACCTGGGCTAAGAAAAACACATACGCCGGTCCCGAACCGCTCACTGCCGTAATCGCATCCAGCAACGGCTCAGCGACTCTGACGACCTGGCCTACCGCGTTGAAAATCTCCATCGCTATCCGTCGGTGGCGCAGACGCACTCTGCAACCCATCGCCAAGGCCGAGAAACCCTGCCCAACGGTAGCCGGTAGATTCGGCATCACCCGAACAATGGGCAGCCGTGGCAGACGACTTTCAAGAAACGACAAGGGAATCCCTGCCGCAATCGAAATCACCCACTGTGGCGGGTGCAGATTTGAAGCTAAATCTGCAAGTACCGAGGGCATTTCCTGAGGCTTCACTGCAAGCACAATAACATCCGCCTGTCGACACTCGCGATTGTCGTCACTGACCGAAAGGCCCAAGCGAGAAATTTTCCGTCGCGCCTGGGGGCTGGGATCCGCAGCGTAGAGCTGGCGCGCAGGCATCCCTTTGGCCAAGAGCCCTTGGATGAGGGCATGACCCATCGTCCCTGCACCGATGAAACAAATCCGTCGTTCATAGAGCGGGGAATGAGACGAGGGGCGGGGGGTGGGGGAAACAAAAGAAGGAGCAGGGGGCGTGGGGCGAGGGGCACGGGAACTGATAAGAGATCCTCGCAAACTTCGAAAACTGGAAGTCGCTCTTTCTTTTCTAAACCCAGGCGTAGTATTTTTCATCTCTTGTCTTGTAATCTTTTACCTGTTCTCCCTCGCCCCGTGTCTCCCGCCTCTATCTTTAAGGGTTCGTTAAGAAATAACTGCATCCATTTGACCGGGGGCTTTTGACCCATGGCTGCGTTGCTCATCGCTTACATCCTCGTCGCGGATGCTCGCTCTTCGCGCCTTTCCCTGAGTCAAAATCCCCACGGCCAAATAGCGCAGTTATTTCTTAACGAACCCTAACTCCCCGCGCCCCAAAGATGGCGGTCCCAATGCGCACGTAGTCGGCTCCCTCTTCGATGGCGACTTCAAAGTCGTTGGACATGCCCATGGATAACCGTAAATGGGTTGGCGGGTGAGTGGGTTGGCGCGTGGGTGCGTTGACTAACACCGCATTCAGATCATCACGAAGCCCACGGAGTTTGCGAAAGACAGGGCGCGACGATTCAGGATCTGTAGAATAAGGCGCAAGGGTCATCAACCCAACCAGCCTCAGATGGGAAAGTTGCAAGACATCTCGTGAAAGGCTAAGTGCTTCCTTCGATGAACAACCGAATTTGCTCTGCTCTTTGGAGATATTGACTTGAATGAAAATCTCGACTTTAGGTTCGAGGCCATGGACCGAAGGCTGAAAACCAAGATTCTGCCCCCGTCCCTGGCCCCCCGCCCTTGGCCCCTCAGGACTTGAGCCTTGGGTAAATTGTGCTGCGCGACGTTCCAGTTCATGAGCGAGTTCCACAGAATCCACCGAGTGGATGGCGTGAAAGAACCCGACTGCATCTTTCACCTTGTTTCGCTGGAGATGTCCGATCATGTGCCATCGGACTATCGGCTCAAGGGTCAAGGCTTGAGGATCTAGGCAACTGCCTTCGCCTGGAGCCTCCAGCCTACAGCCTAGAGCGTTTTGTTTAAGACGAGCTTCTTGCAGGCGATTTTCTCCCAGATCCGTCATTCCCAAGGCCAAGCCTTCACGAATCGTGTCAGGGCAAACCCCTTTGGTCACACACACCAATTGAACGGAAGCAGGATCGCGTCCAGCGCGCAAAACAGCTTGGGTTATTCGATGCCGAACCGATGCCAGGCGTACAGCGAGGGTGTCTGTCACAGCCGTCATCCGATCACTCATAACTGAGGTTTTGCAAAATGCATCGAGATTAGTGGCAGTACTCACGTCTGTTTCACGAGTCATGCGTTATGTGTCATGAAAAAGCAGAAAATAAACAGGTATCTCAAGCATAGCCAAAGGGCTCTTTTGCTTTCCATGACTCATGACTCATGACACATGACACAGACGTGAGTACTGGATCTTAGGAACAGGACACAACACTCGGTCAACGCGAGGGCCATTTTTGCAAAAGCCTAGTCATAAAATACCCCACCCATGGGCGGGGTATTTCATTATCCGAGCTTCGCTCGAACAAACTTTAGCCACTCTAACATAGGCGGGAAGGGCGCGTCAACGACAGGCTCAGAAATACTCTGTCAGAAGGGTCTTGGTTTGATCCAGAAACCGCGTCCAAAAATGGGCAGAACGAACGGTGGGTGTGTCTACGTTGCGCATCAGCCGATCCAGCAATCCCATGGCACTGTTGAGCCCTACCTGTTTGGATAGGTCGGTGATGGCCTGGGTGCGTGGGTTGCGTAAAAGCGAGGGAGCCAAACCGACCGTCTGCTCCACCCATTCGGCAAAACCATCCATCAGGGCTCCACGACCAGTGATGGCGACGCGTTCGGGCTGGGCTTGATCATCAAGAAGTTCTCGAAGCGCTCGGGCTAGATTTTCGAGGGGCTCCTGAATCGCCTCACGTATCTGTTCGCGATGGGTCGCCAGAGCTTCTAAACTGACGGCAAGCGCTTGGGTCATGGTCAAATGGAGTGCGCGAGCGATGGTGAGGGCTAGTGTCAGGCCTCCCCAGCTTAGGGTCTTGGAGGCTTGCAGACGACCCTGGTTGAAGAATCCGATGTCCGTGCTCAGCCCTCCAACGTCGATGATCAGGAAGTGCCCCAACGGCTGCGTATTTTCCCATTCGGCAGCGGTAGCGATGAGGCTATGCGTCAGCTGCACAATCTCCAGCCCTACCGATTCCACCACATGCACCAGACGCTGACGAGCAGCCATCGGCATCGTAACCACGTGAAAGACTCCGCTCAGACGGGTGGCACAAAGCCCTCGCGGATCTTGAATACCGTCGAATCCATTGCCGGAGCATCCTAGCCGTTGCACAACCAGCGGCTCGCGATCCATGCCCAAGACCTGGTGAAGAGCCAGTTCTTGCAAGCGCTCCAGATCGCGCGTTCGCACCACGCGAGGCTCATCCGCCAAGGGAATCGAATAACGCACCGATTCACTCACCAGTTGAGGATGAGAAATCGCTACCACCACTTCACTCAGGCCATGTTCTGCCCCCGCTTCCTCTAGGGCATGAGCGATCGTTTTGGAAACCATAGAGGTATCCGATAGCCAAGCCTCCGAGTAAGCAGGATAAGAAACCAGGCTGCTGCCCAAAAGCTCATAGCCGGACCCTTCGGCACGTGGCAGGCCAATGGCACAGGCGACTTTCGTGGAACCGATATCGAGAGCGACAATCGGATGAGTCATCGTTTGATGAGGCCCAAGGCGAAAAAAAACAGCAGGCTACGGAAAAACACCTAGGCTTTTGCAAAAATAGCCAACGCGTTGACCGAGTGTTGTGTCAT
>JAHFGV010000026.1 GCA_023247255.1 Candidatus Omnitrophota bacterium
GTCAGGCGCGTAGACGAACATCGCTTTGAGATCCTCAATATGCGTGGCGATGCCGTTTGTCTCGTGTCCATCGGGCCAGGTCACCACGATGTCATCAGCGTGGCTCTCATGCAATCGATCTCACGCCTGTCCGCTGAAGACCTCGAAGTCCAGCTCATCGAAGGTTTTCAAATGCTGGGTGACTGGGTCTGGCTGCTGTGTATCCTCTGCCGCGCTCACACCACCCACGCCGATGAGCCACATGCCAAGTACCACCAGTAAACCGGACGGACTCATAGCGATCCTTCTCATCGCTAATCCTCCTGTTAGTTATGGCGGTTACGCCCCTGCCAGCACCAGCCGAAACTCCTCTGCCAGCGCTTCCAGCACCTGGTTGGCGTGCTCGGCTACCGCCGGCTGGGGTGTTTCAGAAAGTCCGGGTAGTCTACTACTATGGTCATCCGTACGTAATAATCGCAAGACGCTTGTTCATCTCAAAAATGCCTGTCCCTCAGGTGCCTGGCACTTCCTCAGTGCGATCGAGATTAGTGGCAGCGCTCACGTTTGTGTCATGAGTCATGTGTTATGTGTCATGAAAAAGCAGGAAATAAACAAGTATCTCAAGCATGGCCAAAGGGCTCCTTTTGCTTTCCATGACTCATGACACATAACACATGAAACAGTCTCTCATGACACATGACTCATGAAACATGACACAATACTTAAGTCAACGCGTTGGCTATTTTTGCAAAAGCCCAGTTAGTAGGCCCGTTCTTCTCCTCGTTTTGACTCACGGCTCGTCGAGCTCAGAGGAATGCGGTTGTCATGCTCGTCATAGGTGTAGCGCGCCTTGCCACCCACTTTGTGGATGCGTTGGTCGACGACCCTAAGCTTCTCGCCCGTCGCTTTAACATCGAAATCGAGGTCTAACAGATCGCCTGTCTTCTTGTCACGCATATCGGTGCAGGAATAGTACAGCGAGCCCGTCTTGCCAACCCGATCGTGCACCTGCACGAATTCCAGATTGCGCGTAGTTCTCGTTGCTGGATCTTTGATTGGAAATGCACCTTTCTTCCGTACGGTCCCTTGAACATAACTCTGGATCGTCTGACGAATCTGTTCAGCTGAGGGTTCGGCTTTCACAACTTGACCGCCATGCTCCTGCGTCGTCCCTCCGTGTTCTTTGGCTGCTGTTGGTGCGGTCGCCGTCCCACCATGCTCCTGGCCTCCATGTTCCGCTGCGCCTATAGAGATGGCCATGCCCAACACACTCACTCCGACGATCACAAGCCCAGTTACCACTCGACGCGTCATGTCGTCCTCCCCTGTTTAAGGTCCTTGAATTTGACCTCGACGCCCACATCCGAAAACACCCGTCCATCTACTTCAACGTACGGAGAGAAGAAAATGTTCACTGGCTCGCCCCTCTGTCTGGGCACAAGCCGAATATCCCGGCCTGTGCTGATGAGGAACCGGCTCGGATCACGCGCTCCGAAATAGTACTCAGCCAGCTTGGGATGCTTCCACGCCTCTGAGGCATCCACGGGCACCCATCCCTGAGCGTCCACATAGAACTCCGCCCAACAGTGATAGCCGGGGGTGACTCCTGACGGTTCCTGGGGGATCACGACGCCGATCTTGAACCGAGCCGGAATGCGCTCTGCCCGCGCCATCGAGATGAAGAGGGAATGGAAGTCGGTACAGTTGCCCTTGCCGAGCAGGCAGGCCCGGCGCGTATCGCCCCGACCCCAGCCGGGCACGGTCTTATCGTAGGCCATGGTGTGCCTGACGTAGTCGTAAATCCCCTTCGCCTGCGCAACCTTCGTCAACCGTCCAGCCGTCGCTTGCCTGGCTCTGGCGCGTACTTCCTCATCGATGATAACTAAGCCGCTGGGCTGAAGGGCCTGTTGGAATTCACGTGGGGTTGGCGGAGAATCGGCTTCAGCGGTTTCAGCACCGAAGAGTCTGGCGCGGTACTCGATCGCAATCTCCAGACGCCCAGGAATCGGAGGCGTCAGCAGCGCATGTAGGATGTCATTGTCGTAGTCAGGGTCTTGCGCAATGGTATAGGGAACCGGCACGCGCACGTCACGACGGATGATCTGTTGTTCCGGTCCTGTCTTCGCCAGCGGAATCCAGATGTGAACGACTTGGGCATCCTGTGGCAAATGATCAACCTCTGTTCGATACACGCACGTCACTTCACGTGCTGATCCAACCGCTCGTGATGCCGACGCGCTGCCGCGGCTTTCCAGTACAGCCAAGCCACCTCCCAACAATAACATCAGCACTATCCATCGAGAATGTTTGATGGCCACTGGTCCCACACGCATAAACACCTCCAGAAACAATGGGTCAGAAACGAGACTCGCGCTGGGGTCACTGATCCATCAGCGTCGTTGTCAGCCTGCAGCGGGATGGCAGCCAAGTTGTGCGTGGGCAATAGTAGTAGACCGTACAAAGGGGCGAGTTAATCCTCAGGGTGATTATGGTATGAGGAGTCCGCGAGCGCATGAGCAAAAGCGGTGTGGAAGCAATCGATCCTGAGATGTACAGAGGGCTAACCGCCAGCGGCGCGCTCTGGCGATGGAGCAAACGGAAGAACCAGGACACCAGATTGCAAAAACCGCATAGGCCCATCGTAGACTGCTCCTTCACGTTGGTCAATCTCACGACGTAGCAGGTCACACTCTCTGGAAACGGCAGTAGATGAACTGCTGCACCGTGTGAAAGGGGGTGGGGTGTGCGTCCTGAAGCGCCTCAACCAACTTAAACTCCGGCAGTTCCCTCTGGAGAGTTTCAGGACTATATCGGACGACCTCCAACCCACTGCACCGCGGCGGTCCTTGTAGGCTGAACGTGGCTAAGATCACTTGACCCACCGGCGTCAGCGAGTCACACATGACCTTGAGGTAGCGGCGGCGCTGGTCGATGGAAGTCAGAAAATGAAAGAGCGCACGGTCATGCCACAGATCATAGCAATGGCTCGGCAGCGTCGCTTCGGTAATGTCCGCCTCGATCCAGTTGACCCTCCGGGCGCGCTCACCGAGTCTTGCCATCGACCCGGTCATGGCTCGCCCTGAGACGTCCAGCACCGTGAGGTGTTCGATCTGTCGATCGAGCAGATCGTCCACCAGCGTAGATGCTCCTCCCCCGACGTCAATCACCCGGCTGTTCCGAGAAAGACCCGCCCGTGCGAGCAGTTCTAATGAGACGTGCAGGTGAGGCGCATACCAACTTACGTCAGTCGGGCGCTTCTGCTGATAGATAGCTTCCCAATGACTCTTCGCTTCCATCGCCAATCTTTACTTAGAGTCTGAGGTTTTGCAAAATGCAGCGCGGTTAGTGGCAGTGCTCACGTCTGTTTCATGAGTCATGTGTTATGTATCATGAGTCATGGAAAGCAAAAGGCGTACTTTGGCCGTGCTTGAGATGCCTGTTTATTTTCTGCTTTTTTCATGACTCATGACACATAAAACATGACACAGACGTGAGTACTGGGTTTTAGGAACAGGACACAGCACGTGGGAAAATCTCTGGGGTTAGCCCTTTTTGTCCAGGCTCCATTTGACCCCGCCGCGACAGGCGATGAGGAGGAAAACAAAGCAGTAGAGAGCGGCCAACTCACCCTTATTGATCGATGGGAAGAATTGGGAGCCGAGCTGAAACTTCCAGTGGAATTGAAAATAGGCCACGGCCATTGTGCCGCTCGCCAGGAAAGCCGCCACGCGGGTTTGAAACCCCAGCATCACCGCGAGCCCTCCGATTAGCTCGATGATCCCGCCGAACCAGAGTTGGGACCCCATCGGTGGTTGGAACTCGGAAAGCACGCCCAGGATCTTCTGGACGCCGTGGAACGCGAACATGAATCCCGTCACGATGCGCATCAAGGCGTACGCGTGGTCCGCGTACTTTTCAAGCTGTTTCATGAGCGTACTCCTTAACCTTTCGGCTAACGTCAAAACGATAATGTAGGCGTTTGGCAATCGCGCAGGCATCATGCGCGAGGCGGCGAGCTACAGACAGTGATCGGGGAGGGAGAGCGGGTCGAGGACGCTGCAATCGTCGAGGATGTCGGTGGTTTCTTCTGACGTGGTCGCGTCGGGATCGATCTCGCTTCCTGTGCCAAGCAGCGCGTCGCCGAGGGTGTCGCTGCCTGCGCTGACATCCACCGTTAGATTGTCTTCGGTGGTTTCGGTACTGGCGTCGAGAGTGGTCGTATCGGTGACGACACCGGCATCGAGCGTGGTGCCGGTATCCGCTGTCACCGTATCCGTTGTTCCGCTGAGATCGGCGCCGGTGCTGAGGTCCGCTTCGATCAGAGGCTCTCCACCAACACTCAGATCGGTGTTGACTTCACCGGTGCTTGTATTTGCATCCAGGTTTAGGTCAATAAGGCTGCCGGAAGTTCCGGTGCCGGTGCTTCCGGTTTCGGTTCCACCACCCGTTTCACCGCCGGTTCCGCCGCCAGGCTCCTGAACGCTGCCAGGACCTGTGTCGCCACCGCCCAGGGGTCCGCTGCCGGTGCCTGTTCCAGTGCTCGTGCCGCCACCAGTGATGCCTCCGCCCTGCTGCGCACCGCTGGTCTGCGTGCCTCCGCCAGCACTCGTGTTGAAGCCGGTTCCACCCTGCGAGCTAAAACCTCCAGTCGATCGTTGTCCGCCACCTGGCTTGGCGGCACCGGATCCAGGGGAGCCACTGGTCACAGCACCGGCGTCTCGAGGACTGAGGGTGCCGCCTGGCTTGATCGCCCCGGAGTGGGACTCGGAGGCACCTTGACCTTCTGGAGCGAGCATTCGGCTGCCTTCTTCCAAACCGCCAAGCGCTTGGTCAACGGCCAGGTCACGCTCATGTTGCGGCTCCGCCTTTGCCAGCGTGGTCTGCCCTGCTCCAACGATGGCAAGCTCAATCACGAGTAAGCAGACAAGTGATTTTTTCATCAATAGGCAAAGACGACCTCGACCCCGGCGATATGCCGTGTGCGATCGAAGAAATCGTTGCGGTTGTCGTTGTTGATAAACCGATACAAAGCCCGCGTGGCCAGGTGCTTATTCCAATGATAGGTCAGCGCGGTATAGACGTCAAACCGCTCGTCACGGCGACGCTGCGTGTCGAGCGAGGAGCGCGAGACAAACCGTGGATACTTGCCCCACTCCAAGCCAGTGGAGACGTCGAAATCGGTCTTCAACAGCCCCGGCATGGGCGTATGGATACCCACGCGACTTGCCGTGCCCCGGCGCGTGAAGTCGGCTCCGCGCGTCTGATCCAGATTGATCTCTTGGCTGATAAAAATATACCGGTGGAAATCGGCGGTGTAGAAATATTGCGCGAGACCAAGCCCGCCGCGAAATCCATCGCGCGAGGTCTGCGGCGGATTGGGACCGTCCGGGCCGAAATTGGCAAACGAGAATCGTTTGTACAGATGGGTTCGGGTATGCGGCGTGAAGGCCGTGTCGGTGCTGAAGAGAAAGCGGTTTATGACGGAGAAGAGCTCGCTACGAAGAAAATTGACGCGGGCTCCGTAGCGGCCGCCCAGGACGACGGCTTGGCGCCCGATCTCCACCCGCCGCTTGCCCACGATCGCCATGCCTTGCATGGTAGTCTCCACATCATCCGTTTCGCCATCGTGAAAGAGCTGCCGGCTCAGATACAACACATCCAGTCGGCTGTCCCGTTTCAGGACTAGCGGATAGCCCACGGTCAGATCCAGAGGAACTTTCCACCCTTGCTTTTCATTGCCTTGGCCCGCAAGGGCTTTGTCGTTGGGCTTGAGTAACGGGTTGCTGTCATATTTCAGACCAGTGAGACCGACGAGATAGAGCCGTTTCTTCGGCGCCGCCACGCGCTTACCGGTCACGCGCAAGCGCTGAAGCTGAGCCTGCGCCCATTGACGGTAGGGTTTCGAGTTGCTGTGCCGTATGACCCATCGCCATTGCTTGGCTGCCGCCTCTGCTTGCCCGTCTTGCAGATATGCCTGTCCGAGAAAGATGCGGGTTGGCGCATGGCGCGGATCCTTCGACAACAGTCGTCGATAGAGGGCGATTGCTTCCTGGGTGCGACTAAGCCGAGTGAGCACGCGGGCTCGATAGCGGAGAATTAAAGGATCGTCGGGATAGGTCTTGAGGAGGGAGTCAAGAGAGTTGAGCGCGTTGGGGTAGTCCTGCGCCTGGAACGCTTTCGCAAACGGGCTGGCGAGGAACTCTTCCGTAGAAATGCGAGGGGTGCGTTCTGCAGTAGAGGAGGCCCTCGGCTCACGGGCTGCTTCAGCGAAGCAACCCACGTAGCAGACCATCAGCACGGTTCCGCTCACGATGAATCGTCTGAACGTATTGATCGAAGTCGGACCTCCGAGTAGACGGGCTCTGGTATCGAAATCGGCTCTACTCTAAGAGAAGTGACCCCCATTGTCAAACGCTTTCTGATTTGACTGGAAGCTTCCGCAGCAAGGCGGCGAAGCTTGCCTGATCTAGTTTGCCAGAGGCTATGTTCAGCATCGCATCTTTGAGCACACCCTTCGGGTCAGGTCGTTCAACTCGAGGAACACCAGCGCACATGTTAGGCCAGTCCGCTTGTTGCCATCAATGAATGGGTAGCTTTGGCACAGATGATAAGCGTACGCAGCCGCCATCTCATGCAGATTCTTGTGGAGCCATTCACCGGCAAAGGACGCTTCAGGCCGAGCGAGTGCTGACTCCAAGAGCCCGAAGTCACGCACGCCTGCCTGCCCACCATAGCGTTTGAGCTGATCGCTGTGAATCTCAACGACTTCGGCAAGCGTCAAAAAGAGTGGATACTGCACGGAACGTCACTGCGCTAGTGCGTTCAGCGTCTTGCCGTGCCGACGATTCACCCTCTCAAGCGCAGCATGAAATTTTGTGGAGCGCTTCTCATCCCGCACCGGCGAAATGATGAGATTACGACCATCCGTGGCGAGTTCGAGTGGCGTCTTCATCGTGATATGTAGCAGCTCAAGCACTGGCTTGTCGATCACAAGGGCTGCGCTGTTACCATGTTGCGTGAGGTGTTTTACCATATTCCATCCTCCATGTGAGACGTTATCATATGGATGTCCCCCCAGCTTATTGATCAACTCTTCCTTCTGCTTTCTCGTTAGCTTCTTTAGCTCTCGCTCGGCCTCTAAAGCCCTTTTATAATTCTTGTACTCCCGCGCATACACTAGCTCCACCGGAGCCCGTCCTCTCAGATACTTTGCTCCATTGCCGGCGTTATGCGATTTGAGTCTCTTCTCAAGATTATTGGTCGCTCCGGCGTAGTACGTTCTATCCGTACCCTCAACGATATAAGCGTAATAGCTCGCACGGCACTTTCTCATCTCATCCTGCCTGTCCCTCAGGTACCGTCACCGTGGTATGAGACCGTCAGGGAACGGCTTGTTCGAGGTGCCGTTTGATCACCGAAAGAAACATTGGGCTGAACTCCCGGAGCTTCTTGTCCCCGACGCCGCTGATGAGTGAGAACGCCTTCTCATCGCGCGGCACATCCCTCGCCATTTGGCGCAGCGACACGTCGGAAAATATGATATAGGCGGGTACGTTACGCTCGTCGGCCAATTGTTTTCGAAGGCGTCTCAGCCGCTCGAACAGCGCCTCGTCGCAAAGAATCTGTCCGTTGCGTCTTGTCTTGGCCGATGGCGAAACGGAGAATGCCCCCGCAGATTTCAACCCCTGCTGCACCCTTTCTTGCTTTCTTGCGAAAGCAAGAAAGCCTGGGGACGAAACCGCGGGGGGAAAAATCTGCGGGGGCGCGATTCGCTGACTCAACGTGACAGGCTTGCGCTCGTTCAAAACCGCACGGCCCTGCGCCGTCAGCTCCAAGATGCTGAATTTGTCCGCCGCCTGCTTCACCAATCCGAGCCTCAGGAGCTCTCGTCCAATCGCCGCCCACTCCTGCCGCGTATGCTCCTTTCCGATGCCATACGTCGACAGCCCTTCATGCCTCCAACGCCGGACCTTCTGCGTTTGCGCACCCGTCAAGACTTCCACCACGTGGTTCAGGCCGACTCCGAAGCCGCTTTTCTCGCGGATCCGATAGATGCAGGAAAGAAACTTCTGCGCGGCAAGGGTGCCGTCGAAGGTCTGTCTCGGTGAAAGGCAATTGTCGCAGGCGGCGCAATTTTTCGTCAGGAACTCTTCACCGAAATAGCCCAGCAGCTCCACTCGTCGACATCGGGAGCTTTCGGCATACTGCACGACTTCTTGCAGCTGCCGGTGCGCAAGCTCTCGTTCTTTGGGGTCCGACTTCTCCTCGATGAACTGGACGTATTTGACCGTATCGCCCGCCCCGAACAGAAGCACGCACTCCGCTGGAAGCCCGTCGCGTCCCGCGCGGCCCGTTTCCTGGTAATAGCCTTCGATGTTCTTCGGCAGGTCATAATGGATGACGAACCGCACGTTGGGCTTGTTGATGCCCATGCCGAAGGCGATCGTCGCTGTGATCACACGGATCTCATCGCGCAAGAACAGCTCCTGATTTCGATTTCGCTCCTCTGCCCCGAGGCCCGCGTGATACGGCTTGCTGGGAATACCATCCGCGTTGAGCCGCTCGGCGAGGCGTTCCGCGGTCTTTCGGCTCTGGCAGTACACGATGCCGCTTTCGGCCTGACGCGCGTTTGCGTAACTGCGCAGTTGCTCATACGCCTGATGCTTGGCCAACACGCGATACGTGAGATTCGGCCGGTTGAAGCCCGCGACATACACGCGCGGATTTTTCAAGCGAAGCTGGCGGAGAATGTCTTCCCGGACGCGCTCGGTCGCCGTAGCCGTGAGCGCCAAAATTGGCGTATCGGGAAGCACCTCTCGCAATTCCGAAAGGCGTCGGTATTCCGGACGAAAGTCGTGTCCCCACTCGCTGATGCAGTGGGCCTCGTCCACGGCGATCAGCGACACGTTCCACCGCCGCACATCCCGCAGAAATCCGGGAAGCATGAGCCGCTCGGGCGCAGCATAGAGCAGGCGATAGTCACCCCTCTTGAGCCTTTCCCGACGTCTTTCGAATTCATCGGCATCTAGAGACGAATTCAAGAACGTCGCCGGAATTCCCATGACCTGCATGGCATCAACCTGGTCCTTCATCAGCGCGATAAGAGGCGACACAACGACAGTCAAACCCGCCCGGATAAGCGCGGGCAGTTGGTAACACAGAGATTTCCCCCCACCCGTCGGCAGCAGCGCGAAGACGTCCCGCCCCGCGAGCGAATCCTCCATGATTTCTCGCTGCAATGGCCGGAACGAGTCGAAGCCAAAGGATCGCTTGAGAAGATCCTCTAAATCGACGGTGTCCGTAGGCAACGCAACAACACGCTCAAGCATGTTCTACCTTAGTACGTTCTATCCCTAACGTATAAACGCAATAGCTCCTAGGCGCTTCCTCATCTCACCCATGCCTGTCCCTCAGTGCCCATCACCGCGGTACAAGAGTCACGAGAGCGTCGGGTATCTGCTTGTGCCGACTTATGCGCTTAGACTGGCGAGGCAATTTGAATATCAGCTGGGAAGTCCAGTTCCTTGCTTCGTTGATTGTGATAATTAAGCCACCAGCGATATTTTGGACACATCTTTTGTTCGAATTCAACAGGATGTTTTTGCCTATAGTATCTAGCCACCTTTGGTATTCCGTCTTTGATCTCTGAAAGAACACGGCGTGCTCGAGGAAAGTCCAACCTGCCGTAGAGATCTAGATAAAGATGTTTATCCTCTGAGTCGGAAAGTATGTATCTGTTATCTATTAGTGTTTGCGTGAGACCCTTGCCTATATTACTTCCATCCAACAGAATGCGTGGGTGTCCCGGCTTGACGCGTTCAAGATTATAAGCCTCCACGAGAGCTTTGCTGAACATAAACTGATAGTTGGGATTGTCATTAAGATCACTTTCATGGTGCTGGCCAATCCAAATTCCACCGCGATACAAGTGACCGAGTTTACCCATCACGAATAAACAGAACATCGACACCCAGTCGAGAAAACCGAGAACACACGCGATAACATTGTCGTCTTGGCTAACGCCCTCTCCCAGTTGGGGAAGATTAAACAGCGGCATGGCGAATAGAGTGGCGTCAGAGAACATGTGCAACTTCAAGTGATGTGCCAGCTTTTTATTTGCTTCGGCATAAAGGGAGTTGATAGGTCTTGTTTTAAACCCTTCCATTATCTTCACCGCTCCTTCAAATACTCCGTGAATTCCTTTCAGCTTCATGGGATCATCCGCATGATCGTTCACGAGATGCGTATAACCTAACAGATCCAGGTAGCAAACAATATGGTTAGAACTCATCCCAAAACCCGTTTCAAGGTAACGAGAATGAAAATAAGGGGTCAACTCTTGACATTTGACACGTTATGCTCCAAACGTAACAATTTTTCCCTAAGCAGCTCGTCGGTGGCTGCCCTGCGCTCCAAACGCTTAATTGCTTCTACGATTTTATCTGTTTGTCCGACTTCTGCTCGCCAAGATAACGGGGAGTTCCGGGGACGTCTATGCATTTTTCCGAGGCGTCCTCAATGTGCCAGCCCGGATCAGCCAGGCGGCACCATTCGGGACGCTCCGATTTTTTCTTTTTTCACTTCTTAGGCTAGTGCTTCGACTCGATTGAAATGAGGGATTCCTCATTTCAATCTTGCTCAGTCCTTCGACTCGGCCTGCGGCCTCGCTCAGGACTGAAGCACTAGTGGTGAGCAACCCATCATAACAAAGGGGTCGAGTCACTAGGTATGTGCTCAGGCATATCCTGCTATGAATGCGCCACCCACTGGATGTGTCGATGCGACTGAACACAGTCCCTCAGGTAAAGATTAATCAGATTCTGATACGGCACTTCCATTTGATTTGCCATTGTCTTGAAATACTCCACGACATCCGCTCCCAACCGAATAGTCACTGGCTTCTTGAGAAGCCTAGCATAGGGATTGCGGCGGCCTTTCATCTTGGAAAACTCGTATTCTTTTCTCATGTGTTTTCCCTCCGATAATGTTTCGCTTCGTGGCGTGTGGCCCTTCTCGCCGAAATAATCCTGATCACCGACTGCGCCTCTCTGACGCAATGGCACACCACCAAGAGACGCAACGTGAAACTCAATCCTAACATGATAAAACGGTCTTCCCTCTCCGAGTGGTCGGGATCGAAGAACTCGATGGCATTCTCATCGTAAAACACCGTCTGCGCCTCTTCGAAAGAGACGCCATGCTTCCTTCTATTCAGTGCGGCCTTTGTTCTGTCCCAATCGAAGCGGATGTCGTTCATATGTATAATGTAAATATACTATTCCTGCGGGATATTTTCAAGACTTTCTAGAGGGAATGGGATGGGTTACCCGCTTAGGCATCTAACAAGGCACACTGGTCTGAAAAGCGGGAAGCATTCCAATGCGATAACCCCCGCGGTTTTGATTGGGACCAACAGGCCAAATCAGCGGAGGTGCCAGCCCGTATCAGCTAGGCGTATTTGGGACGCCACCGGTTGTCCTCAACGATATAAACGTAATAACCCGCATGGCGCTTCCTCATCTCACCCATCCCTGTCCCTCGGTGCCCGGCATCGCGGTAGCTGGTACCTTTCATTCAGCCACTGGAGCGTCGCTTCTTCAACGGTGGACTCGGTCACAGCTTTCATCTTGAATCAGACATCCCATGTTTGCAGAAAAATAAATCACTTAGGATCAGTGGCCATGGTAAGCCTAGAATGCAGTTCGATATCTCATATAAACTGAGGAATTGCGAAGTTTTCGAATAAACCGAAAGCCTTTGAGTATTCCCAACACCTTTTGACGGTCTTGCTCCCTAAGGCGACTCCCCCGAGTTAGATCTTGAAAATTTTCAGGCGTCAATTTCTGGTTGTCTCTTAAGTGAGCAATAATCTTAAGGCAAAGTTCGAGCTTTTTGTCCGTTTTCCCCGTTCCAGAAATTTCCTTGTAGATCTTTCTAACCCAATATTCCTTGCGCAATATGTATTCAATCAATTGACTGCCCAAACCAACCTGCGGTTTATAGTCGTATCGGGTGTATTCTAAACGTTGTATTCCTCGAACATCAGCCGGAACCTCCCGCGATCGACGTGTGTTGAGCAAGATGTAATATGGTTTTCCGGCTTTCTCCTTTAACCCTTCTGCTAAGCCAAGCTCCATAGAAACATTCGGATTCCAACCGGACAAATCAAAGATTGCAAAATCCGATTTCTGTATATCCCTCTTCATAATATTCAGAAGGTGTTCGGTCCGAACATCGGTGTTTCCGTAAATGACCTTAAAGGGCAACTCTTGGAAAAGCTTTCTGAATTTCTTGGTTGCGAAGCGATTGCCAAACGGATGCCCTACAAAAACCTTTGGAAATCTAGTCCTGACTCGCGCCATTCAAGCTTTCCTCCGTTTTGGTCCTAGTCTGCCTTGGATATTGTTCGCCCCAAGGTCTCCCGCTCGGGGATTTGTTGGAGGGGTCTAAAGAAACAGGGGGTTAACCTTGACAATGGATACGTCACGCTCCAAACGGAACGATTTTTTCCTAAGCAGCTCATCGGTGGCCGATCTGCGCTCCAAACGCTTGATCGCTTGCGTCACACGATCACTTCTGGCGCAACGACGCACCTTGTTTGATGAACGTCCCGGCCTGAAACTCCGCAAAGGCGGTCTTGAGTTCCTCCTGGGTGTTCATGACAATCGGGCCGTACCAGGCAACCGGTTCCTTGAGCGGCTTGCCGCAGATCAGCAGAAAGTGAACGGGCTGCTTCTCGGTCGTCACGAGCACGGTATCCCCGGCGGGCTCGTAGAGCGCGATGGTGCCTTCTTGGCACACACACGCCGGCGTCATGTCGAAATAGTTCTCGCCGATCGCCTCGCGGCCGAAGGGGTTGCGCCCGGGATCGAAGTGTGCCTCGCCTTCAACCACGTAGGCGAACACGGTGTACCCGGGCTTGACCGGATGCGTGAACGTCTTGCCTGCCGGCAGCGACACATCTAGGTATTCCGGATCCGTCACGATCTCCCGGACCGGCCCTTGCACATCACCCATCGTCCCGCAGATGATCCGCACCGTCGCTCCCTCGACGGTCTTCACCGCGGGGATCTGTCGTGCGGTCACTTCCCGGTAGTGCGGGTCCATCATCTTCTGACGTCTGGGCAGGTTCGCCCAGAGCTGAAAACCCCACATCCGACCCTTCGCGTCGCCCTGGGGCATTTCTTGGTGGATGATGCCGCTGCCCGCCGTCATCCACTGTACGTCTCCTGAGCGGATCACACCGCTGTTGCCCAGGCTGTCTTTGTGCTCCACGTCTCCATCCAGCACGTAGGTGATCGTCTCGATCCCGCGATGCGGATGCCAGGGAAAGCCGCGGACATAGTCGTCGCGCTCGTCGGAGTGGAAGCAGTCGAGCAGGAGAAACGGGTCTAACTGCGGCACCTCATGGAAGCCGAAGACGCGCTTGAGGCGCACCCCGGCCCCCTCGATCGTCGGAATGCTCTTCCACACTTTCTTGATTTGTCTGACGGGTGTGCGTGCGTCCATATAATTCCCAAAACAGGATTACTCTGCCCGACTGTAGTAGATCTCCATGGCCTTGAACTCTCGACCCTCGGGGGTGCGCATATAGCTTTCATACGTGTTGTGGGTCGGGTCGACTACCGTCCACGCCGAGCGGAATTGCCGGTGTGTTTCCATGGTGAGCGGGCAGCTGAACTTACCCGCATCGGTCAGCGTTTGGGTCGCCGCGTCGAATCGTCCGGTTCCCATCATCATGCCTGTCGCCATGTTGTCGAACCACACCGATTGGTACTCCTTGCGGAGGTTATCGTAGCCTATGAAACCGATGCCCTCGAAGGACGGCTGGCCCTCTGCTTCGCC
Source organism: Candidatus Omnitrophota bacterium (assembly GCA_023247255.1). Classification (GTDB taxonomy): domain Bacteria; phylum Omnitrophota; class Gorgyraeia; order Aquiviventales; family Aquiviventaceae; genus JAHFGV01. The sequence goes on from JAHFGV010000026.1 coordinate 13,825, forward strand.
ACGAATCTCTTGCTTCAGGAATCGACCGCCGAAGATCAAGGTGTTGGTGGCACTACCCGTCATCGCTTCAGGCGGAGCATCCGGAGACATCCACCACTGCGCCGTGTAGGTCCAGGAGCCGACGAACGGCTCAAGCGCTTTGTGCTCTTCGCTGGGGCTTCCGAGTCGTTGCATGGCCTCCATCGCTGCCTGTTTCGCCGGATCCATCGCCGGATGGGACATCTTTTCCTGTTGCGCCTGTACTAACCCTCCGCTCAGTGCGAACATCCCCACCGCAATCATCAATCGAATCGTCGTACGCATTTTTTCCTCCATTTGGAATTCTAACCCATGATCATTTTCTGCTTTGGCAGGCTAAAGCAGTCATTCTCACTCGTTTGCTTCTTCAGGCTTTCCTCATAGTGCCTCCTCGTCTCATCCGCGCCCATCCCTCACGCTCACGTGCCAGAGATCCCTTCGCCTGTTGGGCGAATGCCTTCTGAGCGCGCTCGGCAATTTGTTCCGGGCTCAGATCTCTTTATGCGTTGCGATCGACCAACGGTGGCCGAATGGATCGAGGAGTTGTCCCTGTCGATCTCCCCAGAACATATCGGTCACCGGCATCAAGACGGTTGCGCCGGCTTTGACCGCCTGGTTAAAGGTCGCGTCCACATCTTCCATTTTTCACAAGGCGTTCAGCGTATCTTCAGGTACCCAACCAGAGAGGCCGTCGGCGCGCTTGAGCTGGACCCAACCGAATTCATGCCCGAGGACCTGGACGATCGTACCTTCGGGCAGTTCGAAGTGGGTAGTGCCCGTTGTCTGCGGAGAGAACTTTACATCGATCTGCTCACGCACGACGACTGCCTTTGGCACGCCATCTAGCACTAGCGTTTTCACGACCAACGCGGTGAAGAAAACAAGAGCAGTGGTCCCTGAGAGCCATACGACAGGCTGCGCAACGCGCCGAGTCTGCGGCTTCCAGGTAGCCAGGCTCCACATGAGCACCAGCAGCCACCCCGACAGGCCAGACCATCCGGCAAGCTCGGACGTTGCGAATCGTTGCTGGAGCGTCAGCCATCGAATCAGACGAGAGGGTATCACCGAAGCATTGACCCCGGCTTGTAAGAGCGCCTGGACGTATTCCAAATTTGCCTGGACGTCGGCGTCACGGGGTAGAAATGCTTTTGCCTTCAGATAGGCCCAGAGGGCTTCACTTTTTTTCCCGCTTTTCAAGAGCGCGTTGCCGAGGTTGTAGTAGAGTACGCCGTTCTGCCACCCCGCTGCCAGGAGATCTCGGTAGCCTGACGCAGCCTCAGAGAACTTGCCGTTTCGGTAGTGCTCATTGGCCTGTTGGAAAGTTGACGTTGCACTCACCGAAGCGTTGACGCGAGCCACACCGCCACCCCACAGGGTCATGCTGGCGACGATGCCAACGGTTAAGCGGATGGTGTAAAGCCGTACGGGATGAGCCTGTGGCACCGATAAGGCTGCCCCGATGGGACCGACATCCCGCCCACCCATACGGCTGCTAACTGCCGTGTCGCCCAAAATCCTCGGCCGTGGCGCAATGGCGGGGTTGGATCGTCTCATTTTGTCTTCCACCGTTCGAGCCGTTTCAGTACCGACTCGGCGCTGTTGAGCGTCGTACTCATCTGGCTGGACGCGACAGAAGTCGGCGCAAACCGCGCCGCGTCGCACTGGTCAAATAGCGATGCAAGCTCACCCAAGAGTTCTTCCGGAATCTCTCGTGGCTTGAGATGTCGCTCCAGTTCCACTTTTGTGAGGCCTTCGGAGGCAAGGTTGAATCGGTCACCGATGTACCGCTGCAATGCTCGGAAGACCTCGTCATAACATTCCACGACCTTGCCTGCTTGTTGGAGCTGCTTCGCACGTTGGCACTGGGTGATTGCACGCTTGAAGGCCCCGCTTGAGCGCGCCAGACCCGGGTCGGCCATCAGCCGCTCGTAATAGCGGTGCAGGATCTCGCTGACACCTAAAAGGACAAGTGGCAGGATTAACAGAAGCCACGACCATAAAGACCGATACCATGCCCATCCAAGGGGCTGCAACATTCCCAGATCCTCTTTGATGTAGATGATGTCGCGGCCTAGAGCCTCTGGTCGTTCCGGACCCACAGGCCCTTGAGGCGCCAAGATAAGGGTGGGGCGTTCCTGCACGGGTGCTGGCTTCACCTGAATGGGAATGGGTTCCTTGGTCAGCGTGCGGTATTGCCCGATCTCTGGGTCAAAGAAGGAAAATCGAACAGCGGGAATCTGCGTCACCGAGGGGTCGGTGGGAATCAATACTTGCTCGAAAATCTTCTGCTGGTTTTGACTGTCTCGATTTTGCTGTGGCTTCGGCTCGTAGATTCTAAAATGGATCGGGTCCCCAATGATCGCTGGCGGCGCAATCGCGTCAAGATTTCCATTACCCCGCACCGTCATCGTCAGTGTGATCGGCTCACCAGCGGTCGCCTCGACAGGAACTGCGCTCACGTCAAGACTGAAGCGTCCGATCGCACCTGCAAAATCCTCAGGTCTATCCTCCGCTGGCAATGGGAGGACTTCGATCGTCACTGGATCGGCCCTCACACTGACAGGGACCAACTGGGACGATCCGAAGAAATCTTCCAGCAATGAATCGCTGCCGAAGAAACCTTCGAATGGATCGTCTCCGAACGGCGATGCCGAGCGACGATGCGACCGATTCCGCTGGACGATCTGGCAGTTGATCGACGCTGGCCCCAGCGACAGAAGTCCTGTTCTGAGCGGGACCACTTCCGTGTTGAACTCCAGCAGCGTGTACGACTCTGCGCCGATAACGACGTCCGATTGCTTCGGTTGTTGGAGCCCTTTGACTAGGAAGCCATCGGCCTGTAGGGTGGGCATCTCGATTCCGCGGACCGCAACTTGGCCAACCAAAAGCTGCAACTTCATGGGAATCGCTTGGTTGAGGTACGCCTTCGTCTTATCGACGCCCAGCTGCAGCTGAAGGTGATCGCCAAGCTGCGGTGCGCCCCCCGTTTCTTCGGCAGGCTCCGCACCCTGTGTCACGATGGAGGCAGACGGCAGGACTTGGACATCGATCGGCTGCGTCTGGTAGGTCTTCCCATCCACATTCACAGCAATCGGGCCAATCGTGAAGGTCCCCTCTTTTTTCGGCGTAAGGACATAAGTATGGGAGACCGACGAAGACATCTGGCCGTTGATGATCGAAATCTGCGTTGAGGGGCCAAGGTACTGCGCGTCGAATCCGTCAAGCGTAAGATCCGGCGGCCGGGCATTCTGTGTCCCGTTCACATCGAGGCTCAACTGCATCCGGCCGTTGAGCGGTACGTGGTTCCGGTCGACTCGTGCCTGGACGCTGATCCCCTCGGCAAATGCCAACGAACTCACGGCGACTACGGTAAGAAATACACCCACCCTCTGGCACGTCGTCAGCGTAGAGCGAATCATCGTTGAGGTTCACCAATCCTGGTCCACATCGGGCTCTCGCGCTGGACCTTGATGCTCCTTCACCAGCGCTCCACGCTCTTCATTCTTGAGCGTATCGAGAATCCAAAGCGCTTGCTGTTGAGACATGTTCTGCGACTCTGCAACCGCCTGTGCACTTTGCTCAGATCCCTGCTGGGCTGGTTGTTGCCGTGCGGCTTGAGCCGGCTGTCCCTGTTGCTGTGGATCGGTCCCTTGCGCAGCTTCCATCGATGATTGAGACTCCGGCTCGGATTTCGATTCGGCAGAGGCGGCTTGTTGCTGTTGTTGCTGCGATTCGCCGGCTTGCTCGGTTTGCTGCTGAGATTGCGCCTGTTGGGTGGTTTCTGTCTGCGCTTGAGCGGATTGCTGATTCGCCTTCTGCTGCTGGACCTTCGCCGACTGCTGCTCCTGCTGCGTCTTCAATGCTTTCAGACGCTGTTCAACTAATTCGTAATTATACTTCGCATCCACATCCTTCGGTTCCTGCCGAATCGCGAACCGATAGTCTTCCAGCGCTTTTTGGTAGAAATCGACCGCTTGGTTGGGCGTAGCCTGTTCTGCGGCACGTCCCAGCCGGGAGTGTGCATTCCCCAGGTTGTAGGAGGCTCGGCCTTGGAGCGATGAACCGGATGAGGCGACGGCGCTGCTCAGAGACTCCGCGGCTTTGTCGTAGTGACCCTGCTGATATCGCACCGTCCCAAGGTTGTAGTGCAGCGTTGGATCGGTCGGTCGCTGTTTCAGCAAGCGCTCGAAGCGCTCAGCCTGAAAGTCTTGGGAAGCCTTGCGCTCATCGGCGTCGCTCGAAAGCGCTCCTCCAATCATCAGCAGAGCGATAAGTATCCACCGCGTTAGTCTCAACCTACCACCCATTGGAATTGTGGATTGTGGATTGTGGAATGCGGATTGAAAGATCGGATAATCCGCAATCGACAATCCACAATCGAAAATTCGAAAGTGGGATCATCGGTCTACCATGCGGCGACGATCGCTGATGAGTGGTTCGCACGTCAAGAGGAACAACGCCACGGCCAATGCCCACTGAAATCGCAGCTCGTACTGCTTCTTCATCGTGCTCTCGAATTCCTGTTGATGCAGCGCGGCGATCCGGTCGCGATAGAGCAGATCGAGCCCGAACGCGGTTGGGGTAGCCCGGATGTAGCTGCCGCCGATCTCCAGCGCTATCTGTTGCAGGAGCCCTTCCGCAAGATGAGACTTCACGGTCCGTCCCTCGCGATCCTTCAAGAACGTCTGGTTGCCCTGCGCATCGGTGATCGGAACAAGCTCCCCTTCGGGTGTGCCGACCCCCACGGTAAAAATCTTCACTCCTTGCTTGGCCGCCTCTTTGGCCGCTGACAGCGGATCTCCCTCGTGGCTCTCCCCATCGGTGATGATGATCAAGGCTCGGGAGTCCGGCGCTGACGACGCGAAGACCTTGAGGCTGTCACGGATCGCGTTCGCAATCGCCGTGCCGCCACGTGGGATGGAATGGGTGTCGAGTTCATCGAGGGTGAGCGAAAACGCGCCATAGTCGACGGTCAGCGGACACTGCACGAAGCTCGTTCCGGCGAAAGCCACAAGACCGATCCGGTCGCCTTTCAACATCGGCACCAATTCTTGGATCGCAAGCTTTGCCCGCTCAAGCCGGCTGGGTTTGACGTCTTGGGCCAGCATGCTCTTTGAGACATCGAGCGCGATGACGAGATCGACTCCGCGTCGCTTGATCTCCTGCCAGCGAAACCCCCACTGCGGGCCGATTAGCGCGATAACAAGGAAAAGAACCCCGATCATCACGATCGCCGCTTTGAGCGCTCGGGATCTATAGTCGACTTGCTCTGCCAACTGCGGCAGTAATCCAGCGTCCACGAGGTGGCTGAGCGCCTGCTTCCGATCGCGCAAGGCCCACACCCACAAACCCAGCAACGCAACGATCACCCACCCCCATACCCACCTCTCAGGACAGGCCCAGCGCATCAGTCCACCACCCGATGCTGTCCCGTTTTTCGATGGGACACTGCAACACCATTTTCATAGCTGGCTGTCATGAGGACTCTTCACCCATCAAGCGCTTCATCGAATTGCAGGGGCCGACGGCAGCCCGCAGCAAGTGGTGAAGTCAGGGCAGCACCCGAAGCCAGGTTTCACTCACCACGGCTTCACCCAACAACAGCAATATGGCTGGGATGACGAACCAAGGATACCACTCTTTATACGACAAGTAGCGCGGCTGTTCAATCGTGGTCTTTTCCATCCGATCGATCTCGTGGTAGATCGTCCGCAACGATTCGGTGTCGGTCGCACGGAAGTACTGGCCACCGCTCAGGCGCGCGATTTTCGTCAAGCCCGCATCGTCCACTTCGATTTTCACCTGCTGGTAGACTCTTCGTCCAAAGAGATCGGTGGCCGGATACGGGGCCAAGCCCTTCGTCCCGGCCCCGATCGTGTAGATGCGCACCCCCAACGTCTTGGCCAGCTGGGCCGCCGCCTCCGGAGTTACCGTCCCGGCGTTGTTCACCCCATCCGTCAACAACACGACGATGCGGCTTTTCGTCTTTGGATGGCGCAGTCGGTTCAGCGCCGTCGCGATTCCGGAGCCGATGGCCGTTCCATCTTCCACCATGCCGATCTCCACTCGGTCGAGCTGGCTCAAGAGCCAGCCGTGGTCCATGGTCAGTGGGCACTGCGTATATGGCCGGCCAGCGAAGATGACGAGTCCGATGCGGTCGTTCGGACGGTGCTCGACGAACTCTTTCACGACGTCCTTCACGACGTCAAGTCGGTTGTGCCGAACGCCATGGAGGGTGAAATCCTCAGCCAGCATGCTCCCGGAGATATCGACAGCGAGCACGATGTCGATGCCTTCCGTCTGGAGCCGGCTCGCCTCAAGTCCTTGTTGTGGCCGTGCCAAGGCGACGACGACCCAGGCGATGGCGATGGCGCGAAGGAGTGTTGGCAGGCGCAGCCAACTGGGATGGCTCTGATGCGTTGCTGACTCAAGCCCTGCGGCGCTTGGAAAGCGCATCCGAGCCCGGGCAATCCATCGCGCTCCCCACAGCATCAACGCCGGCAGCAGGAGGGCTGCGAACCACAGCGGATCGCGAAAGCTCATGCGATCTTCCCGGTGCTTACCACCGCAGACTCCAGCGATGGCGCGGTGTCCTGAACAAACCGACGCGCTGCTTCAAACGCCTCATCCGCTTCGTGCCCAGACGGCTCGTAGCGCGCGAACTTCACCAGGTCGCAGCGCTCCAAGAAATCCTGCAGCAGCCGACGGTGATTCAGGGAGAGGACTGCTGCGTTCGAGGCGACCTGAAGGAACTCTTCGGTCGTCATCTCTGGAGCCTTCAGCCCGAATCGGGCCTCAACGTAAGCCCGCACAATGCTAGAAATCCTGACGTAGTACTCCTCATAGCGATTGTGCGATGGCAAATCCTCTTGGTGCAGCTTTGATAAGGCATCAAACGCGATCGCGTGCGGTGGCTGGGGCGGGGCTGACGACGTCTTTGCCTGTTTGCGTTGCCATCTCCACCACCAGACTCCAGTCACCATCCCCATCACCGCCAAGGCTCCGAGGAACAACCCCCACGCTGAGCGCATGGGAATCAGCGGCTTGACGTCTCGGATGTCCTGACGTTTCCAATCGACCGGCAACAGGCTTTTGACCGTAATCGGCAAGGCCTGAGTGCGCGCCTCATGGGTCGCGCCATCGCTGGCCTGATACGTCACCACGGTCTCAGGGATGGTGTGATGCCCCGTCGAGTAGCTGTACAACCGATACCAGCGTTCTTCAGTCACGATTCCATTATCGGTACGTGGCGCCTCCCCACCGGATGCCTCCACAACGAAATCACCGAGCGTCCCACCGACCGATGGCCACTCGACTCTCACACCCGATGGGTATTTGAGGCTGACGAAGTACTGGATGAAATCGCCCACGAGGACTTCGGATCGGTCGGCCGACGCTTCGGCACTCGGGCGCGATTCACCGGCATAGGCAACCGAGATGCCCAGCAGCAACGTCACAAAGAATACAAGGACAGATCGTCTCATCAGCTCATCCCACCACCTGCTGTTGTCCGGCCTTTCGCTGGGGCACGGCAACACCATTGTCAGAGCCGCCAGTCATCAGCACTCTTGCCCACTCTCACTCGCTCCGTCGAGTCGCAGGGTTTGCCACAGGCAACACGCAGCAGGTGGTGGCGTCATCGCCGCATCGATCGCATCCGGAAGAATCGCAGCAGAGGATCGATATACGGCTGGTCCGTGCGAACCTCCACCAGATCAACGCCGGCCGCGCGGGTTATTTCCTTGACTCGTTGCCGATGCACCTGGGCCCATTGCTGGTAGCTCTTACGGACATGCTCATTGGAACTATTGAGAACGATCTCGCGCTCCTGCTCGAGATCTTCCCAACGAATCCATCCAACCGGCGGCAGAATCTCCTGCCTGGGATCCACCAAGTGCACCGCAATGACATCGTGACGTCTGTTAGCGATTGCAAGTGTGGTCCCGATATCCTCGCAGAAGAAATCTGAAATAAGAAAGATGACGGCCTTGCGATGCAAGACGCTCGCCAGATAGTCGAAAGCCGTTGTCAAGCGGGTTCCATGGCCGGTAGGCTCGAAGGAGAGCACGTCGCGGACCACTCGCAGGACATGCTTAGAGCCTTTCTTGGGCGGGATGAAACGTTCGACTCGGTCGGTGAAAAGCAGCAGGCCGACTTTATCGTGGTTTTTGATGGCAGAGAATGCAACGACGGCGCAGAGCTCCGTCGCGATGCGGTTCTTTAGCTGGGAACCTGAGCCAAACGCCATCGAACGGCTTAGGTCGACCAGAAAAATTACAGTCAGCTCCCGTTCCTCGACGAACCGCTTGATGTAGACTCGGCCGGTTCGGGCGGTGACGTTCCAGTCGATGGAGCGGATCTCGTCACCCGGCTGGTACTCACGGACCTCTTCGAATTCGACGCCGCGGCCCTTGAAGACGCTCTCGTAGCGACCGGACATCGTCTCGTTGACAACACGCTTTGTGATTATCTCAATCCGACGAACTTGTCGGAGAATTTCGGGAGGAATCATCCTAGCTAAAAACAGTGACTAAATCAGTGGCCAGTGATCAGTGACTAGTAACCAGTGGAACGTTCGACGAGAAACACGAAGAAATATATCAAGATATTTTTGTCCACCTACTTAGACCCATCCGCGCAAGCCTAGCCTCATCTACCGTGGAAGACTACGGAACAGGCACGTGCTCAAAGATCCGTTTGAGAAGGTCCTCGGAGGTCAAACCTTCCGCCTCGGCTTCATAGGTCGGTATGATCCGGTGGCGAAGCACGTCGAGGCCAATCGTCTTCACGTCCTGCGGGACGACGTAGCCTCGTCCCTGCATGAACGCATACGCTTTGGCGGCGAGAGCCAGGTAGATCGAACCGCGCGGCGAGGCTCCGTATTGAATCATCGGGCCGAGATCGAGTTTATAGCCTTTCGGATCCCGGCTTGCGAAGACAAGATCCAGAATGTAGTCTTTGATTTTCTCATCCAGGTAAACATCGCTGACGGTCTGGCGGACCTCCAGTAACTGCTGGGGACTGATGATGGACTGAACCGATGCCTCAGGATTGGTGATTGCCATTCGCTCCATGATCTGGCGCTCTTGTGTTTTTTCGGGATAACTGATGAGGACTTTCAGCATGAAGCGGTCGACCTGCGCCTCAGGCAATGGATACGTTCCCTCCTGCTCAATGGGGTTCTGCGTTGCCAGCACGAGGAAGGGATCTTCCAACTGAAACGTCTCTTCCCCAATCGTCACCTGATGCTCCTGCATCGCTTCGAGTAAGGCGCTTTGCACTTTAGCCGGCGCACGGTTGATCTCATCGGCGAGGATAATGTTGGCAAAGATCGGACCCTTCTTGACAGAAAAGCACCCGTCGCGTGGGTTGAAGATCAACGTGCCGATGAGGTCTGATGGAAGAAGATCCGGGGTAAATTGAATCCGCTGAAACTTCGTTGAGATCGTGCGGGCAAGTGTCTTGACACAGAGGGTTTTCGCAAGGCCCGGAACGCCTTCTAGCAGGACATGCCCATTGGCGAGGAGCCCAATCAGCAGTCGTTCAACTAGGGCTCGCTGTCCTATGACGACCTTGCCCAGTTCCTGCAGCAACTGCTGGACGAACGTGCTCGATTCCTTGACCCGCTCGTTGATAGACGCCATGCCAGCTTGTACCATGGGGCACCTCCTGAGAAAATACGTACCGGTTCTCTTTTAACAGACTGAAACAGTGCGCAGAGACCGCTTGGCTATCCGAGTGACAGGCGATGAAGCCACAAGAACAAAAACGCAAGAGCACCCAAAGAAATGAGATTAACGATAATCACCCATAGCCAGAACAACCGACGCGAACGTAACCGTCGCCACAGGTACACTAAACCGGTCCACGTCGCAAGGCGGTTGGCCAGCCATAAAGATAGCTTTAAACGTGTGCCTATCCACAACCATGAAGGCCAAACCATTGTGCCAATCCGCCGATCTCCCAAAATCCGCAGGAGCCAGAGTGATATACAAACTGCTGATTCGCGTGATCCACAATGTTCTGGCTTCCCCGCATGATCGATGACCGAATCTTTTCCGCAGTCTGCTCAGAATTCAATACGCACCAGAACTCCGACTCCGGTTTCTCCACGATCCGCTCGAACATAGGGACTCAAGGTCCACGCATGGACCGCTTCTGGAGGCTCAAAGGCAGCAGCAGGAACTGTCGCCTGCGAGATGAGCGAACGCACCGCCAGGCCAATCAGCGCGGTGCTGGCAAGCATCGGGAGATGGTCGTGAAACTCACTGCCACTGGCCTCCTCAAAATTGGAAGTTAGGTAAATCCCCGCAAATACCAGTGCCCCTATAAGCGTTCCTGGAAACTCTCGTCTCACCAAAAGGTCCATCCGTGCGAGCATCCCAGGCTTGTATTTGCCAGTTTGATTTGCCTCCACCCGGTTCAGCCCGGCAGGGGGCAACGTGAGTTCATACAGGGACGCAGGTGGGACACCCGAGCGTTGAAGAGCTTGTTCCAAGGTTATGGTAATCACGGGAGCCGACGGTGAAATTGACGACGCAATCTGAGGAACGGTTTCCTCCGTTAAAAAGCGACCCTGTGGAGCCCCACGGGACAAACCCATGGCACCGGTAAGTCCGCCGCGATGGGGGCGATATCCCACCCACCCGCTCGCTGAAGCAAACCATCTAGGCCCACGGTCAGGGGCCGTGGCCCGATGGCGGGGTCGCGAATCAATCCACCCCCGCCATGGCTCAAGGACGATGACGTGGAGTAAAAGCGCAGCAGAAACAATGCCAGCAATCGTTTGATATTCTTTGCGCAACTCATGAGTAGAAAAAGAAGCACGCAGACCGACTGAGGGCCACCTCAGCCGCGGCACCAGCCGAGGGACCTGGCGGCAAAATTCCTCATAGCCGGCACCAAACCGCTCTGTCAGAAAACGCTCTTCGGCCCGGATGATGCGGCTGTAGACAATGACGAAATAGAGCGTGCAGGCGACTACGACCACCCAGGAATCTGTGAAACAGGCCAGGCCGAGGCAGAGCAGAAAGTTGCCTGCGTAAATGGGATTGCGAATCATTGCGTAGGGCCCTTCTTGGACGAGTCGCTTGGCATTGGTAGAGGCTGATCGGGTTGCCGCCCCAACAATTCCTACGGCCCAAATACGCAGGGACTCACCCAGCAGGATAAGCAACACCCCCGCTACCTCAGATACACCTCGCCATTGCGTCCATGAAGATGACTCGTTTGAAAGCAACCGGGTTGCAATTCCGATGAGTAAAAACGGAATGGGCAGATGATCGCGATGCCCAAACACCCAGGAATTCACACGGCCAGCACCCAGGCGGCGGCTTGTCATATACAAGCCGATTGCGAATACGGCAAGTGCGGCAAAAAGAATCCATGGCCACGGCTGCATCATAATGGCGATATTATATCGCACCTCTGATCTCATCGCATCGTTCATCTTAGATACCTCACATAATGGGCACATGCCTGAACAATGTGTTACAATTTCAATTCTGAGGGTAGCTACGCATGAAGGAACACATCCACCGCGCAAGACAAAATGAGTGGTGGGAATTTGTGGAGCCCCACAAGATAAGCCAGTGGCATCGGCAACTCCGCCCCGCGTGGGGCGACATCCCGCCCACCCAATCATTGAAGCAAACCAACTGGGCCCTATGCCTTCGGCCGAGGCCCGATGGCTGGGTTGAAACAAATCCTGATGGGCCGGCTTCAGGAACGTTCCGCGCCTGCCAAAGGAATCTTGGCCGGCTCTACTTTCCCATCGCCAATGAAGCCGGAATGCTTTCATGGACTTCGCCACAGCTCCATGGCTCTGCGGCCATCAGCCACCATGAACACCTTTCAGTGCCATTAACTGCTGAGGATCTGCCACACACCCTGGTCCATCGCGATTTCTGGATCGTGGAAGAATCTCATCGGCCCTTTTCCGTGGCCGGCCTTTCACCCGAAGAACTCAGCCCGCGTCATCATCCATCCTCAGAAACAGGCATTGAAGCAGGCATCGGATGGTTTACCCTGAACCGACGCGGACCGAACCGCCGATTTCTAGCCACAGCCACCCTCTGGTGTCCTGCCGATTTCCATGAACCCGTGGAAATCCTGCGGGTGGTCGTAACCAACACATCTTCGCATCCAATTCGATTCATTCCCTACGCCGCCATCCCCTTGTTTTGCCGCTCAGCGGACAACGTACGCGATCATCGACACGTAACCGCGCTGTTGCACCGGGTCGAACTTTTGAAATACGGACTCCACATCCAACCCGCCATGTCCTTTGACGAACGCGGACACAAACCCAACACTACCCAGTACACCATCCTTGCACTTGGCCCCCAAGCAACTCCCCCAACGGATATCTGGGCGCTGGAGGAGGATTTTCTGGGCGACAGCGGCACGTTCGCTGCACCCAAAGCAGTTTGGAATCGACAACGTGCTGCGATTTACTCCTCGGAAAAACTCTCCGGCCGAGAAGCCATCGGGGGATTTCGTTTTGCTCCGCGCACGTTGGCTCCTAAAGATCAGGCCACCTACTGCCTGATCTCTGGAATTTCTCACGATCCCCAACGCCACCGTCACTGGCTGCGATGGGCACGTCAGCTTCATACTATCCATCGGTCGCTTGAGAAGACGAAAAGTCATTGGCTCAACCACACGCGACGCATCACGTTCTTTACATCGGACCGACCGCTCGATCACTGGCTGGCTTGGGTAAATGCCCAACCTATTTTCCGTCGGCTGTACGGCAATTCTTACCTTCCCCAGTTCGACTATGGACGCGGCGGACGGGGCTGGCGCGACCTCTGGCAGGATTGCTTGGCCCTGTTACTGTCCGACCCTAAAGAGGCGCGGCCTCTGCTTCTGTATAACACAGCAGGGATCCGGATCGATGGCTCAAACGCAACCATCATTGAACGGGATGGCACTTTCAGTGCTGATCGCAATAACATCCCCCGGACATGGATGGACCACGGCATCTGGCCGGTGCATACAATCTTGCTCTATCTGGACCAGACCGTCGACGTTGAGCTCCTTCTGGAAAATCAGACTTATTTCCGCGATCCTCAAATCTTGCGTTGTCGTCAACTCGATCCTCGCTGGAGCCCAGCCTACGGACTTAGGCTTCGCACCCGTCGGGGTCGCATCTATCAGGGCTCGGTCCTTGAACATCTGCTCGTTCAGACACTGACGGCTTTCTTCAACGTTGGCGAGCATAACGTTTGTCGTCTGGAAGGCGCGGATTGGAACGATGGACTGGACATGGCCTCTCACCGAGGAGAGTCGGTAGCCTTCAGCGCCTTTTACGCATGGAACCTGAAACGGCTGGCAGAGTTAATGTCATGGCTCTCCACACGTGGGATAAAGACGATCGAAGTCTTTGAGGAACTCATCCTTTTGTTGGATCGACTCCCCGCTCAAGAGCCCATTCATTATCGAAGCGCGCAAGCCAAGCGTAAGCGTTTAAACCAATATCTGGATAGAGTCTCGCACGACATTTCAGGTGAGCGCACCCACGTTCGGCTGCAAGTGCTTGCGGCTGATCTGATGCAAAAATGCGAAGATTTATCCGAACGCATCCGGAAACAAGAATGGGTGAGAGCTCAGGGAGAGCAATTTTTCAACGGCTACTACGATGATCGAGGCCGACGTGTGGAAGGCAATCATTCGAAAGGAATCCGCCTGACTCTGACCGGACAAGTCTTTCCGGTCATGACGGGAATGGCTACTGATGTCCAACTCAAGCGTGTCGTTCGCGCAGTCAATAGATGGCTGCGCGATCCTAAGACCGGTGGAATTCGCCTCAATACGGACTTCAAGGAACCGCAACCGCACTTAGGACGGGCGTTCTGTTTTGCCTACGGCGACAAAGAAAACGGGGCCGTCTTCTCGCACATGGCCGTCATGTACGCCTATGCCCTCTACGTACGACGACAAGCCCACGAAGGCCGAAAGGTCTGGAGTAACCTCTATCGAATGGCAACGAATCAGGCAATAGCCAAGATCTTCCCTTGCCTGCCTGAGTATTTCAATCGCAACGGCCGGGGAATGTACTGTTACCTAACCGGATCGGCTTCATGGCTGGTGTATCTGCTGTTGACTCAAGTCTATGGAATCCGCGGGGAGCGTGGGGATTTGGTCATCGATCCGCAGTTGACTCGGGAGGACTTTGGAGATCATCACGCTATCGCCGTCGAAACTTCATTCGCCGAACGCCGCCTGCGGATTCATATCGCAAACCCCAAACGTCTTCGGCCGGGCGAATACGCAGTCCTCGACGTGCGCACCGGAGACAGGTCAGTTCCCTTCACGACACGCTCAGAAGGTGGAGTACGAATCGTGCGTCGAGTCCTTGAACAACTTCCCGCCACCCATTGCCACCTCCTGTCCATCAGCCTCGGACGATAGCTACCCACGTGGAGCCCCGCCATCGGGCCATGGCCGAAGGCATCGGCAGAGACGAGGAAATTGTCGATTGTCGATTTTGGATTTTCGATTGAACGGCCGTCTTCCAATCGAAAATCCAAAATCGACAATCGAAAATTCCCAGGCGGTTTCATGATTCCTGAGTTCAAGTTTCTAGCGCAACACCTGTATCCTGGTCTGACCCAGGAGAAAGGAGTTGCGCTAGAAACTTGAACTCAGGAAAGTAAAAAGCCGATGCCTCTTGACACAATGCGCGATATTGTTCGAGAGACGGTATCCAGGTGACGACTTCATCAAGCAAGAAACTTAGATTATGGCTTCGCTGTAATATCCAGCCTCGCGCGATGAGGAACCCTTTCAGGGCTTTCTCAATGGCCTGCTGCAAGTGAAAGGCAGCATCATCGGTATCCCCATATTCAAGGAAACGAGGCACTCGCTGCAAGCCCTGTTGAGCTTTACGGAACCACTCGGAAGGATCGCGTGAGTCTCGTTCAGGCGGCATAAAGAATCTCACCGCGGTTAAAAACTTCCTCTAAGAAAGGATCGCGCGCACGCTGCTTGCGGGTGATTTCTCCAGGGGTCATCACTATGGGGGAGAAATCAATACCCTTCACAACAAGGCTGCACCAGTTGAGAAACCTCCGCCCATCGCCGATGAAACGGCTGATCCGTATCCTTAACGATCAGCAGATCCACATCGTTCTCCTTTGTTGGCTCTCCATAGGCCAAAGAGCCAAACAAAATGGTTCGCTCAGGGTGGTAGTTTTTCTTGAGCAACGCGACCACTTGATCAATGGCGGTTTGTAGTCGATAAGGCCTTTGCATGGGAAACCTTTGCGCCCTTATACCATGTCGACTGCCCCGGTGTTCTGTCGCGGGCTTGGCCGGAGCTACACCCTCAGCGT
Source organism: Candidatus Omnitrophota bacterium (assembly GCA_023247255.1). GTDB lineage: Bacteria > Omnitrophota > Gorgyraeia > Aquiviventales > Aquiviventaceae > JAHFGV01. The sequence goes on from JAHFGV010000026.1 coordinate 29,181, forward strand.
TCCAAGCCACTGGATCCGGATTCTATCTGCTGATCCAACTCCTTGGGCAGAGACGACAGGCTCCGATGGCCGTCAGCGAGATCCATTATTTAGGGGAGCCTTCTTCTTCACGAACTCCACTCGGGCAATGAGACGGATTCTCTTGACTAGAGCATACTTCTATGGCAAAATTTGCATAATGGATATGCTAGAAAAAGGAGGAAAAGATGCGCACAACGTTGGATATCCCTGACCAACTTATGGCAGAGGCCCTTCGGGCGACACAGGCGAAGACGAAAACCACAGTGATTATCTTAGGATTACAGGAACTCATCAACCGACATCGCCTGAATCAACTCCGAACCCTGCGAGGCAACCTACCCCTCACTACTCATGTCAGCAAAGCTCGAAAGCGAACCTCCGCTTGAGGCCGGTTTAGTCCTGGTAGATACCTCGGTGTGGATCACTTTTTTTCGCAGTGCCGAGTCTTCTACCACCCGTCTTCTTGACCAGTTGCTCGCTATCGGACCTGTTGCGATTTGTGCGCCCATTCGCGCCGAGGTCATCTCCGGAGCGCCAACCCGGAGCGATTTTCAGCGACTGCGAACATTCTTTAGCAGCTTGACAGACCTGCCGCTGCCTCCGAATCTTTGGAACGACCTTGAGGAATCTCGCTTTGCCTTAGCCCGAGAAGGTTATCAAGCATCGCTTATTGACTTGATGATCGCCCATACTGCCCAATGGCATCAAGTACCCCTCTGGAGTCTTGACCAGGATTTCCACCGCATCGCTGCAGTCGTTCCCCTACGCTGGTATCCTCCACGATAAAAAAAGCTGGTGCTTAACCAGACTCCGTCGGCTGATCCGACTCCTTGGGCAGAGGCGGCAGGCTCCGATGGCCGTCAGCGAGATCCATCATTTAGGGGAACCCTCTTCTTCACGAACTCAACCTGCTTGATGGCAAAGGGGATGCCGTACTCCTTCTCACCGGAATAACACCTCACAATAAACCCTTTGAGCCCTCCCTCCCGCTCAGCATAGCGCTTCAAATCTCCGGATGAAATATGGATTTCAGAACTTCCTGCAGGGAGTAGCTCTATTCTCCAAAGTCTGCCTGTAGATTCCAAATTTTCGATGTTATTACCGTGTACCGACATCACCGAAGGACTAGTTATCGCCGTGACTATACCAACAGCAGCCTCGCGTGTTTCAAGATGAATGATGATTTCCTCAAATGGGCTTAGATCAACGAGCTCGTCGAACAAAAGCTCGGCCAATCCTCCTGGCTGTAAGGTCTCCTTAAAGAATTTCTCTGGTTCGGAAAATGGGTCAATCGAGCCGTCTTCAGAAATCCCCCCTGTGTGAATTCCTAGCAGAGTAAGACGATAGCGGTAATAATAAAGACTGTTGAATACCCGTGGGAGATCGGGAAATTGTCTCCTGGTATTGCCAAGCCAGGGGATCACAATAGATTCTCGATCCGGCTTGACTGTTTGTGGCGGCTGTGGCACAGCCCTCGATGGCTGAAGCTGCTCTGGAGGAATGATCTCAATGCTGATCGGTGGAGGCTCTTCTTTCTCAGGGAGAGAGATCCTTTTTGTCACTTCCTGTTGAAGCCTCGCTCGCATGGCTTCTTCAATGGGAATTGGGCTAGGTCGAAAAAGCAAGAGGGCAACTGCAACGACAGTAGCCGGCAGAGCCAATTTAATCGTTTCCTGAGTGACCGTAAGCCAGCTTGCTCGAATCTGTCTCACTCCCTGCTTTATCCTACCCAGCCAGCCTGTCTGGCGCTTCAATATGCTTGGGCTGTGCACACGAAGAGCAACTAGAGGACGCATGATGAATAGGGCACTCGTTGTCAGAAGGGTTACTAGAGCAAGGAGTCGAGGAGGCCACCAGACAAGAGGCGCTTCAATAAACTCAAGATAGGCCAGCAGCCATCCAGAGACAGCAGCGATCACAAAGGCAATGCCCATCCCAGAGAACTTCCGCATCTCGGATCGGATCTGCTCGCGCAGCGGTCGACTCACAAATTCCCGTCCCTGGAATACAAAATCACGCAGAACCTCGTATTTCCTGAGCAGTCCTCCTCCCACCCGTTCGACTTTGCGCTTGAACGCCTCTGGAAAAACCATGTAGGTGGCAAAGAGATCCGCGGCCTCTTCATCTCGACTGACGAAGGAATACCCAGTCAAAATGGACCAGGGCTTCGTGGAATCGAAGACCTCTATCTCATCCGTCAGGAAATCCCCGAAGAGCCAGATGATCATGCGGTTGACAAGGCCTCCTGTTATGAACGAAACAAGACCTCCGATGAGCAAAGTGCAGACTAAACCCAGAATGAAGAGGGGACCACCGATTGGTAAAAATACGCTAAGAAACGCTGCGGTGAGCGGCACTGCAAACAGCGTGGAGAGGGCAAGCTCCAGAGCCAGGACAAACAGTGCTCCCCACACCCGTTCCCGTGGATTGATGGAACGCCAGGACTCACGTGAAATGGCACTCATGGCATCCGGGTGATGTTCCATCACCACATGGCCGAGCTCATGCGCAAAGACCCATTGAAACGCGGCGCGATGGGGCATCAGCACGGCATTGAGGTGAGAGCCGCCGCTCACATGCCCCCCGACGCCAGCCAACAAAAATCCAAGGCTTCTATACCAAGGAACCAATCGAATTCGCGAAAGGCCGCTGCGGTCATCATCGGAAAGGCGCCTGAGCATGATCAGTATGTCTTCGAGATATTCGACCGATGCCCATTGCCAGCCGATAAACTTTTTATCCTCCATCCGCCACCCCAGTAATTCATTAATCGTTTGTGCAAGCCGTCGTTTCTCTGCGAGCCGTGGGATGAGCCACCCCGG
>JAHFGV010000055.1 GCA_023247255.1 Candidatus Omnitrophota bacterium
GCTTTTGACCCATGGCTGCGTTGCTCATCGCTTACATCCTCATCGCGGATGCTCGCTCTTCGCGCCTTGCCCTGAGTCAAAATCCCCACGGCCAAATAGCGCAGTCATTTCTTAACGAACCCTAAGGAATGAAATCGAAAGGGTGATTCAACGGTTTTATCTGATGCGGGAAGGTACTCGCCAGGATTGGGAATGATCCATGGATAAAAAGAGCGGCCGGACAATACGCTGTGAGTGGGCGGATAGCGATCCGCTGATGGGCGTTTATCATGATACCGAGTGGGGTGTGCCTCTGTACGATGACCAGAGGCTTTTTGAATTTCTGGTCCTTGAAGGGATGCAGGCGGGATTGAGTTGGTTGACGGTGCTGAAAAAGCGAGAGGCTTTCCGAAACGCCTTTGACAGTTTTGATCCGCGGAAAGTGGCGCGTTACAGTCCGCGAAAGGTCGATGCGTTACTCAAGGATGCCGGGATCATTCGCAATCGCAAGAAGATCGAAGCGGCGATTACGAATGCCCAGGCGTTTTTGCATGTACAAAAAACCCATGGGAGTTTTGCTCGATTTATTTGGGGTTTTATCGGCAGCCGGCCGGTACAGAATAGCTGGCAGGCGGCGAAGGATTTGCCTGCGCAGACGCCAAAGTCGGATATCATGAGTCTGACGCTGCAAAAGCATGGCTTTTGTTTCGTAGGCTCGACGATCTGCTACGCCCACATGCAGGCAACCGGCATGGTAAATGATCATATCGTGAGCTGTTTTCGTCATTCTCAGGTGAGACGGATGGTCTGCCCTCGATGGGACAATGCGGCCCCAGTTACCGGGACCTTTCACCTGTCTTTGGTGGGTGCGATCACGCTCAGGCGGGGGACCTTGGGAATGAGACCGGCTTCGTATCCTTGAGTGAAGAGCATGCGTAACGCCTCGCGACAGTGTCCAGAGAATGTCAGGGTTTCTTCGTTGACGTACATGCCAATGAACTGGCGGGCGCGGGTAGCATCGATGCCGCGGCCGTAACGCATGGCGTATGCCAGTGACTGTTCCTGGTGCGAAAAAGCATAAAGGACGCTTTCCCGAAGCACACCCACCAGACGCTGGGCTGCCTCGCGTCCCAGAGAACGCTTGATCACGTTCACACCCAGCGGTAAGGGCAGTTTCATCCGTTGCTGCCACCAGAGCCCGAGATCCAACACCGGTAACAGTCCAGCATCCCGGTAGGTGAGTTGCCATTCGTGGATGACCAAACCGGCATCCACTTGAGCAGCCAACACCGCTTTGGGGATTTGGTCAAATGGCATTTCTACCGGTACACACTGGGGAATCGCCAGACGCAACAGCAAACTGGCCGTGGTATCTAGTCCCGGAACAGCCACCCGCAAGCCGCCTAGGTCTTCGGGGCTTTTGGGCGTTGGTGAGATCACCATCGGTCCGTATCCTTGTCCCACGCTCGATCCCACCGAGACAATCCAGTAACGTTTGGAAACCGAAGGATAAGCCGCTGCAGAAATGGCGGTCATGTCCAATTCAGCATCGATGGCCCGTCGATTCAAGGCCTGGATGTCTTCAATCACATGCTCGAACTGAAAACCCTCCAGCGCAACGGCACCGGAGGCGATTCCGTAAAACATGAAGGCGTCATCCATGTCCGGGGTGTGCCCCACCCGTACGGTTCTAACTGTCTCTCGAAGCTCTTGTGCCACGGCTAGTCCTTTCTGCGCGCTCCAGGGGCAATCACAATCGACCCCGCCCATGCAAAATGTCTCCCACCGCGCCCGAGCTCGCCACAGAATTGGGCGAGTCTATCTTGGAGCTGGGCTTTTGCAAAAATAGCCAACGCGTTGACCGAGTGTTGTGTCCTGTCCCAAGAGAAGCAATGAGGATTGTGTCATGTTTCATGAGTCATGTGTCATGAAAAAAGCAGAAAATAAACAGGCATCTCAAGCATGGCCAAAGTACGCCTTTTGCTTTCCATGACACATGACTCATGAAACAGACGTGAGTACTATCACTAACCTCAATGCATTTTGCAAAACCTCAGTTGGAGTATGGAGTATGGCGCAAACTTCTGCGGGGCGCCTGCGCGGTTCACTCAGCTTACGCCCACTCCTCATAGTGAAGCTTCTGTTTGGAAACACCGGCGCTTTCCAGATCCCGACAGATCGCTTTGACGACCTCCATCCATCCACAGAGATAAATTTCAGTATGGGACACATCTGGGATGTATTTCTGAAATGTCTGCTGGATGTGCCCAGTCTCCCCGTGCCAGTCCTTAGGACGGCTGACGGTGGGGATGTAGTGAAAGTTAGGACGCACATTGGCGATGGAGCGAAACTCCGATTCATAAAGCAGGGTATGCTCATAGCGACAGCCGAACAAAAGCCATATGTCTCGAGTGAATCTCACGTGAATCAGGTGCTTAATCATTGCCCGCAGCGGAGCCACACCGGTTCCTGTCGCCATGAAAACCGGATCATAGTCCATCGGTTCCTTCAGAACAAAATTACCATGCGGCCCCGACAGGGATACCGAATCCCCTTCCTTGAGCTTCCAGAAGTAGGCGGAGGCAATTCCTCCTTCCACATGCTGGATGCAAAGCTCAAAAGTTTGTGACTCGTGGGGGGCTGAAGCAATGGAATAAGCGCGTTTGATCATCGTCTTTCCATTGTGCGGGACATGCATAATGAGAAACTGCCCGGCCTTGAATTCAAACGGCTGAGGATGGATGAGACGGAAACGAAAGCCCCGCACGTTATAGGATAGGATATCGATCCGATCGACAACCGCTTGATACTGGGTCGCAGGCATCGTCTGTTTAACAGGATGTTGGAAAACTCAGTTCAGCTCCAGGCTGAGAGAATTTTCGATTGTAGATTTTCGATTGGAAGACGCAACCAATCGACGATTCGTTGAGCCCCAGCCCTGAGCAAACGTGGCGTGCTAAACGGTCTAGAAACCCCCCTTGGCAATGTGCGTTATTCTAACAAAAGTGGGACAGGTTGACGAGTCCCGTCGAGTCTGTTATCGTACTTCTCCAAAATCACCCATCCCATGGCTGCTAGAGGCAAGGTAGGAAAGTACCCACGGACATGCCCAGTCGTAGAATAGGCCCCACCCTACAGGTGGCTATTGCCCTCATTTACCGTCACGGACGTTATCTCATCACCCAACGACATCTCGACGATGATCTGGGAGGTTATTGGGAGTTCCCGGGTGGCAAGCGCAAACCCGGGGAGTCCTGGCAACGGTGCCTGCGACGGGAGATGCAGGAGGAGCTGGGGGTGTCGCCCGAAAAGGTTCAACCGTTCACGACCATGCGTGGCCGATGGAAGGAAAATAGGATTTTTTTTAAGATCTTCCGGTGCACGCTTGTATATGGGGATCGACCCAGCCCCAAAGCGGCCCAGGCCTTGCGCTGGGTGGACCCCCAAGGGTTGTTGGCCTATCGATTTCCTCCAGCAAACCAAAAACTCATCTCTCAGTTGATCGCAGAATCCCGTGCCCTCAGGGGCATTGCAACAATTGCGACAAGGGACATTGTGCATCTTCCCGTCGTAGGATATAATACGGTTGTCTATCGTCGATTGCCATTGAGGAGGGGACGGTCATGATTACACTCACACCATCTGCATTGGAGGAAGTGAAGCGTCTCATGGAGAAGGAGCAAAAACCCAACGCGGGCCTGCGGATAGGCGTCAAAGGCGGCGGCTGCTCCGGGTTCAGCTATGTGTTGGCCATTGACGAGGCCACACCCAAGCAGTACGATTCCATTTTTGAACAGGAAGGAATCAAGGTCTTGGTGGATGCTAAAAGCCATCTCTATCTAGACGGTACGACCATCGACTATAAGGGCAGTCTGATGGGAGGCGGTTTTGAATTTAATAATCCTCTAGCCAAGAAATCCTGCGGCTGCGGCTCGTCGTTCAGCACCTGATGACAAGAAGAAATTTCGCGTAGCGAAATTTCTATGGACGAGGCGGCGGGTCAACCTCTTGCTCCTAAGCTTTTCACCCCGAACGAAGCCAACGACCTTTTGCCACAAGTCATCCCTTTGATTAAGCAACTCCAGCAGTTGTCCCAGTCTATCCTAAAAGTCAATCAGCAGCTCGATGAGCTGGCAAAGAAACTGGCGCAGGGAAACGGTTTTCCGATTCAATCCCTCAAAGACCAGATGCGTCAGCTCACCACCCATCAATTTCAACTCATCGAAGCTTTTGAATCTGCCCTGTCCCAATTGGAGGGATTGGGAGCCGTACTGAAAGATCTCTCCCTGGGGCTGGTTGATTTTTACGGAATGCGGGAAGGACAACTCATCTGCCTCTGTTGGAAACTGGGAGAAGCTGTTGTCCGCTTCTGGCACACGCCTGAAGAAGGCTACGCCGGACGCCAGCCCCTGGGATAGTGTTTGTTTCGAAACAGACGCATTGTGGATTTCGGATCTTCTCTTGTAATCTTTTAACCTGTTCTCCCGCGCCCCGCGTCTCCTGCCTCGTGCCCCCCATCGTTAGCCTTGAGCAAATAGGTATTTTTCCGCAGCCTGCTAAGAGCGCTTTCTTCGATACGTCCCCATCAATTGCGTCTGCGCCAGGATATGCCCAGCCATCGCTTCCTCTACTTCGTGCGCGGTTGCATCCAGACCGAGAGGCAAGGAACGCTCCAAGGCGTAGAGCTTAAAAAAGTAGCGGTGGGTTCCACTCGGGGGACAGGGGCCCCCGTATCCGGTGCGACCGAAATCCGTCGTGCCTTGCTTGGTACCGTCAGGAAGTTCGGCATCTGTAGGGAAAGCCTCATCGAGTTGCCGGACACTCGCAGGCAGATTGTAAACGACCCAGTGCACCCACCTGCCGCTAGGCGCATCCGGATCGTCACTGATCAGGGCGAAGGTCTTCGTCCCTGAAGGGGGCGCATTCCAGGAAAGCGGCGGCGAGATGTCCTCTCCGTCACAGGTATATTGTGCAGGAATGGCCTGTCCGCTGGGAAACGCTGAACTCGTCATCTCAAAAGCCATCGGTGCCTCCTCGGTTGTCGTCTGAGCCAGTGCCTCTAGCCCATTTCCCATCACGATCAACCCCACGGCAAGTACACGCATTCTCCCGCTTACTCTTTTACCTTCTTCACCCCTCATTTATTTCTCCCCCACGTTTCGATTCACCAGCCATGATGTCCGAGATAGGAGCCAGTGACGAAATAAGCGCGGCTGTCATCTTCACGAACTTTGGGTGATCCATAACCGTAGCGGCTCTTGAGTATCTCAACTTCAGTTCTTTCGCTTCTGCGCGCGCTTCAATGTCCAAGTCATAGAGGACCTCGGCGTGATCGCAGAGAAAGCCAATCGGCACAAACACAACGTCGGTCACTCCTTCGTGGGCCAGGCGTTTAAGGACGCTGGAAACTTCCGGTTGAAGCCAAGGCTCATCGGGTTTTCCACTGCGCGACTGATAGGCAACGGTCCAGAAGGGATGCCCGAGCGTCTGGGCCACCGAGGCGCTGGAATGGCGTATTTCTTGATCGTAGGCGCAGCATCGTGCCATGGCTTGGGGAATGGAATGGGCGCTGAAAATAAGGTGCGTGGTCTGTCGTAATTCCAAAGGGAGTGATTCCAGGACCGCTTGCACAGCCTCTGCTTGCGCTTCGATAAAAAGTGGGTGGTCATGCCAGGACTGGAGGTAGGAATATTGAAGCCCGTGCGCGTAAGTCTCTTGGATCGCCTGCTCCACCGCCTCCACATACCGATTGAAACTGGCGTCGGATCGGTGAGGCGCCAGGATAAACCCCAGTCCCTGTCGGAGTCCACGGTTGAAGATGTCCGGGATTGTTGAACTCAAAAAAGGATGCCAGTGCCGCATCCCCACAAATACAGGCAAATCCACACCCAGTCCACGCAGCCGATTTGTCAAGGACTCTGCGAATTGCCGGGTATGCGCATGGTAGGGCGAAGCGCCGCCAATGGCCGCATAGTGCTGGAGGACCTCCTGCAAGCGACGGGGAGGAATGGACAATCCTCGCGTGACGTTTTCCAGAAACGGCTGGATCTCCTGTGGCCTTGTGGGCCCACCGAAGCCGATGATTAACACATGATCAGGACTCATCCCCGGATCATCGATGGTTGAGCCTGTTGCGCGTCGAGCGGTTCAGAGTGCCTGCCACCAATCGAAAATCGAACATACGCTGCGCCAGGCACTCCGCTTGATGAATGCAATCCGGAAGTCCCAGGCCATGAGCCCAATTGCCTGTGAGAAATAACCCCCGATAACGCTGCATCTGCTGCTCGATCAGCGCCAATCGGTCTAAGTGCCCCACCGAATACTGGGGCATGGCCTGAGCGTGACGGTGGATCCACATGCCGATGGGATCCGCATCGATCCCTAATAGGGCGGCTAACTCGTCCTTGAGCAGTCGCTTCAACGGTTCCTCATCGAGATGAAACACGTCCCGATGGAGTGCGCCTCCAGCAAAGACTCGCATGAGGACCATTCCATCCGCGGCTCGCTGCGGAAACTTGACGCTCGAGAAGCTACATCCCAGGAGGTGCCGGCGTTCAATCGCAGGCACGACAAATCCAAACCCGTCGACCGCGCGGGGGACATCAGACGATCGGAAAGCCACATTCACCGTCGCTACGGATTCGTACCGAATGGCTGCGAGGTTTCGCGCAAGATCGGCAGCCGTCTTCAAGACAAGACCCGCCGCTTGATGAGCAGGCAGTGCCAAGCAGAGGATGTCCGCATCATAGGACGCGTTACCCGCCGTCTTGATCTGCCAAGTTGAATCTTCTCTAGGTATAATCTCGTTCACCGACTGGGATCGTCGCAGATGTGCAAACTCCAGGCGTTCCAGACGCGCCACCAGCGTGTCAATCAGCTTGCCCATGCCCTGGCGCAGGCTGACAAACAGGCTGTAGCGCGGACCGCTGGCGGTGCGGGTGGATTTTGACTGGGACCCACAGGCCTTGCCGTTGACGATGGCTTTGAGCGCGCGAAAGATACTTCCATGGGTTTGTTCCATCTCCAAAAATTTCGGCAAGGTGGCGGCGAGGCTCAAATTTTCAGGATCCGCGGAATAGATCCCGCTGATCATCGGTTGTGCCACACGCTGGAAGGCTTCTTGTCCGAATCGCCGTCTTACGAATTGCGCGACACTCTCATCGGCCGAACCCTGACGTTTGGGAATCAAAGGCTCGCATGCCATGCGCAGCTTCCCACGGAAACTCACCACCTGACTGCTAAAGAGCGCTCGGACTGAACTGGGTGCCAGCAAAAACCAGCCTTCAGGCACACCCACGAGCCGACCCTTTTGGACGACGAAACTCCGACGACAGTCCGGACGGGTCTCGATGAGATCCCCAGCCAATCCCAGTCGATGGCACAGATCGAGCGCCCAAGGCTTTTCTGTAATGAAGGCATCAGGACCTGCTTCCAGCAGGAATCCGTCACGCTGTTGCGTGTCGATGAGGCCCCCAAAACGACCGGTACCCTCAAGCACGGTTACGTCGATGGGAACCTGCTGAGCCTGACTCAGCTCGCAGAGCCGATAGGCCGCAGCAAGCCCTGAGATTCCGCCACCGATGATTACTACTCGTGATCTTTGTAACATCTGGACTTTTGCAAAAATAGCCAACGCGTTGACCGAGTGTTGTGTCCTATTCCAAGAGAAGTAATGAGGATTGTGTCATGTTTCATGAGCCGCATTCAACCAGCAAGTGCAACACTCGCGGACTTGAAGACTTCCGCCGGTGTTTGGAAGCCGAGGCACTTCCTCGGACGATGATTGAGCCAGCGTTCGACCGATTGTACCTGGGTCT
>JAHFGV010000056.1 GCA_023247255.1 Candidatus Omnitrophota bacterium
ATATGGTAATAATCAACTCGTCGAGTTGCATTGGGTCCTCCGTCCGTTGGTGTAGACACACACCTGTTGTACGGACGGGGGACTCTTTTGTCTAGCGGAAAAACTCGCACACGGCGTTTTTCTATATGCTATTTGCTATCGAGCTATCTGCTAACTGTTGATGGTTCGTTGCTGTTTGCTGATTGCTGTATGCTGTTACTTGCCTATCCACGATGCCTTGCCTTCGCGCATCTCGAAGTTCCACTTCCACACGAAGTAGATCACCGGATAAACGAGCAGCTCCAGAGCGAAAGAGCTCAACAACCCTCCCACCATAGGGGCGGCGATCCGTTTCATCATGTCCGCTCCGGTCCCTGTTGACCACATGATGGGAAGCAATCCCATGAAAGCAGCCATCACCGTCATCACCTTAGGCCTAACCCGCTTAACCGCCCCATGGATGATGGCCTCTTCGAGATCTTGGGCTGTACGCATCTTACCCTTCTGAACCGCCTCGTGATAAGACAGATCGAGGAAAAGCAACATAAACACCCCGGTCTCTGCATCGAGTCCCATCAAAGCGATCATCCCCACCCAAACAGCGATAGAAATGTCGTAGCCCAGAACCCACAACAGCCACACGGCTCCGATGAGGGAGAAAGGCACAGCCAGCAAAACGATACCTGTCTTTACCATCGATTTCGTGTTCATGTAGAGCAACAAGCAGATGAGAAAAAGCGTCAAGGGAAGCACGATCTTCATTCGCTCCCTAACCCTGAGGATACTTTCAAATCGCCCGCTCCATAGAAGGCTATAGCCTGGAGGAAGCGTCAGTCGTTTGGTTACGATGCGTTTGGCTTCATCCACATAACCACCGATATCTCTACCTCCGATGGTCACAGCGATAAATCCGGCAAGCAGGCCATTCTCATTCTTGATCATCGATGGTCCAGAGACTAAACGGATGTCCGCAAGTTGCGCCATGGGAATGTGCTGCCCCTGAGGGCTACTGACCAGCACCCGTTTGAGTTTCTCAAGATCATCCCGTAGCTCGCGTGGATAGCGAACATTGATGGCATAGCGTTCTCGACCTTCAATGCTCGTTGTGATATTCTCCCCTCCCACGGCGGACATAATGACCATCTGAACATCGTCAATAGATATACCGTAACGAGCGAGCGCATCACGTCTGAGATTAAAATCAAGAAAATAGCCACTCGCTGTACGGTCCGCGATAACGCTCTGGGTTCCAGGGATCTCTCTCAAAATCGCCTCAAGACGCGTTCCGATCTCTTCAATCTGCTGAAGATCGGGCCCGAGGATTTTGATCCCAATAGGCGTACGGACTCCTGTGGTTAACATGTCGATGCGGTTCTTAATCGGCATCGTCCAGGCGTTGATGGCGCCAGGGATTTGCAATGTCTGATTCATCTCATCGATGAGCTGGCTATGGCTCATATGATCTGACCAGAAGATTCGCAGTGGCGCTTGCAGAATGTCTGGAACCCATGCAGAGTACCAGCGAGGGGTCTTGCGCCATTGTTGCTCGGGCCTAAGCACCACAACAGTCTCCATCATTGAGAATGGAGCGGGATCGGTAGAACTCTCAATACGCCCAGCCTTACCAAACACGCGTTCGACCTCTGGAAAACTTTTCAAAATCCGATCCTGGGTTTGAAGAAGTTGCTGGGCTTCGGTTACAGAAATACCCGGTAATGTCGTGGGCATATACAAGACGGTTCCTTCCCACAAGGGCGGCATGTCTTCGGTCCCTAACCGGAAATAGATGGGCACAGTGGTCAATACCAACGCTAGAGCACCGAAGATCGTTATCCTGCGATGTCGAAGAACGAATCGGCAAGCGGGTTCATAGTACCGGAAAAGCAGCCGGCTGACCGGATGATGGTCCTCTTTGTAATAAGTTCCCACCGCAAGGGTTGTCGCCAGTTTAGAAGCCCAAGACCACTTCCATCGAATAGGCTCCATGCGCGTAAAAAGCATCCGCATCGCAGGATCCAAAGTCACTGCAAGGATCGCAGCAATCGCCATCGCCAGATTCTTCGCCCAAGCCAAGGGTCGAAAGAGGCGTCCTTCCTGATCCACAAGGGTAAAGATGGGCAAGAACGCCACTGCGATAACTAGAAGAGAGAAGAACACCGAGGGACCTACTTCCTTGAGCGCCTGAAGCCGAATCCTATGGTAGTCCCCCTGACGTCCAAGCGCGATCCATTGCTCTAGGCGTTTGTAGGCATTCTCCACCTCGACGATCGCCCCATCGACAAGGACTCCGATAGAAATCGCAATACCCGCAAGGGACATGATATTCGAGGTAAGCCGCATCCCATAGAGGGGAATAAACGCCAGCAGCACCGATATAGGAATCGTTACAATGGGGATAATCGCGGAAGGAAAATGCCAAAGAAAAATCAAAATGACTATGCTCACAATGATCATTTCCTCAATGAGCGAATGGGTGAGCGTCTCAATCGCCCGTGTGATCAGCTCGGATCGATCGTAAGTGACGATTACTTTAACGCCTGGGGGAAAGGAAGCTTCGAGTTCCTTCAGTTTTGCCTTCACTCGGTTGATGACAGTGAGGGCATTTTCCCCGTGTCGCATAATGACTGTTCCGGTTACCGCATCCCCCTTGCCATCCAAATCCGCAAGGCCGCGACGAATCTCAGGGCCGATGGTAACTCCTCCAAGATGTTTCACCAATACAGGAATCCCCCGCCCATCCGTTCCAACAACGATCTGCTCCAAATCTTCAACGGACTTGGCATAACCTCTGCCACGGACCATGTATTCGGCACCGGAAAACTCCAAGAGCCGTCCACCCACTTCTTGATTTCCATTGCGAATGGCTTCAATCACTGCGCTCAGCGATATGTTGTATGCCAGAAGCCTATTGGGATCGATGGTAATCTGATATTGCTTGACAAAACCTCCCAGTGAAGCAACCTCAGCCACACCGGGAATACTTTGGAAATGATAGCGAAGCGACCAGTCTTGGAAACTGCGCAGCTCCTGCAAATTGCGCTGGCCTGAGGTATCCACCAAAGCGTACTGGAACACCCAACCCACGCTTGAGGCATCCGGCCCCAGCTCCGTCTTGACGCCTTCCGGAAGACGAGGGATAATTTTGCTTAGGTACTCCAGCGTCCGGCTTCTCGCCCAGTAGATATCCGTCCCATCTTTGAAAATCACGTAAACGTAAGAAAAACCAAAATCTGAAATGCCACGGACCGCTTTGACACGGGGAACGCCAAGCATCGCCGTCACAATCGGATAGCTTACTTGGTCTTCAATGATGTCAGGGCTTCGATCCCAGCGGGAGTAGATGATAACCTGAGTATCGGAATAGTCGGGAATGGCATCCAAGGGAATATTGCGCATCGACCACACAGCGACAATGAGTGCGGCGAGCACAAACGTCAGCACCAAGAACTTATTTGTCGCCGAGAACTCGATGAGCTTCTCGACCATGCCACCTCGCCGAAGCGTGGGGGACTCTGTCGTTCTACCCAAGGGGAATCCAGACTCAGTAGGGTTGTTATGGACCATGGGAGTGTCCTTCGCCGCCCATGTCTTCTAATGCTGCTTTCAGACGGCTTTCGGAATCGATCAGAAAGTTTCCACTTGTGACAACAGCTTCTCCTTCGCTCACTCCATCCTTGATTTCGTAATAGCCATCTGCCTTAACCCCCACGGTCACGTCGCGAGGTTCAAAGAGTCCTTGGCCTTTGTCCACAAAGACAATCTGTTTCATCCCTGTGTGGAAAACCGCCTCCTCAGGAATGGCTAACACCTCACCGAGATCCACCGCAATCCCCACATTCACATACATCTGTGGTTTCAAGAATCCTTCGGGATCGTCGACAAGGATCCGAACCCGCATCGTGCGTGTGGTGGAATCGACCATAGGATCCATGGCTTTGACTGTCCCAGTAAATGGATGGCCAACAAGGGCATCGATCGTGACGATCGCCTGTTGGGGTGGGTGGATGAGGGGGAGCTCATATTCATAGACCGATGCATAAATCCAGAACTGACCTGCCCCACCTAAGAGAAGCCGATGATCCGGTTGCGTCCATGTCTTAACCTCATCGATCATGGCATCGCTGAGTCCTAAATGGCGAAGACGCAACCGGCTAGATTCAACCAGTTGCTGCGCCTGTTCTGCGATTTCTGGAATCGTCCCACTCTGAGCACGCTGCCAGACTTCATAGGCCTTGATAAACTCCGCCTGAGCCTGATAGAGCTCCGGATCATGCGCCACAGTACCAACGGTTCGAATCGTTTTTGTCATCGCCTGTTGCACGACAACTGCCGTCTTCACACCGATGAGCTGTTGCTTCTGGTGGGTGACGAGGATGGGTGCATATCCTGCTGGAGTCGTCACCGGTTGTTCGAATCCTGTACCGTTTTCCTCATAGACAGCAATAAGATCCATACCCATGGGAGACTTTCCGGGCTTATCGGACTTGTATCCTGGAATCATGGGATCGGTCCAGTAGAGGATCTTTCGAGACTCACGCCTGTGCGTTCTATCCATAACATGAAAACCGCAAACCGGACACTGCACCTTCTCCCCTTCTTTGGCCACTACTAGCATTGGACAAGGCTTACCCGCATGCGCCATGGGACAGTGGTGTAGATAACAAATATCTTTCGGCGCTTTCTTGGCTTGCTCCGTGCTGTGTGCTGTGTGCTGCATGCTTTCTTGGTGAGACGGTGCCTCACGTTTTACCAACCTCATGTTGCAGATCGGGCAATCCCCCGGACGGTCGCTGGTGTAAGTCGGATGCATGGGACAGTAATAAACAGTGTCAGAGGAAACCTTGTGAGTGACCAGTGACCAGTGACCAGTGAATATTTCTACCGCAATTACAGATACTCCGACCAGAATCATAAGTCCTAGGCCTAGCCTGAGAATCTTTTTTCGTTTCATTTAAACCTCTCTTTTGCTCCCGCTGGTCACTGATCACTGGTCACTAGGTCAATGCCGACGGCTCGCTCCAGTGCCGCGAAGTTCTTCATGGCATCCGCGATGGCTTGGTAGTGGGCGATCTTCGCATTGAGATACACCCGCTCGCTATCAATGACATTTAACACATCGACCCGTCCGGCTTCATAACCCGCCTGGTCAGATTGGAAGGCAAGCCCCGCTTGTGGAATCAAAGCGTTCTCATACAGTTCGACGATTTGCTTGGCGGTTATGAAGCGATAGTAAGCATCCTTGACTTCGTACTCAGCCATATTTTCCGCTTGTTCCGACTGAGCCTGGCTGGCTTGGAGATTTCGATTGGCCTCACGAACACCTGCAATCACACGATTCTGCCACAAGGGAATCGTGATTTTGAGTGGAACCATCCAGGCATCTTTTCCGTCATCTGGATCCGCAGTCATTCCACTTCCAATCTGCGCGTACTGAAACCCAACCGAAAGATCAGGCATGTATTCGAACCTCGCCAAGGTACGGGCATGCCGGTAACGATTGATCTGTGCTTCGGCTTCCTGAAGTTCTGGACGATGCTGCCTGACTAACTCCAACAGATCCTCCACCGTCGATGACAGTGTGGGAAGCTGTGGCTTAAGCGGACGCCCAACCGCAGAACGCGGATCTCGGTCAAGGAGGGCGTTGAGAACGGCGGTAAGTGTTTGACGTTGTTGGCGCAAGACGAATAACCGCTGGAGCGTATCCGATACCTCTGTTTGCGCTTTCGCCACATCCCGTTGGGAGCTCCCCTCGGAAGCGTAGCGAGCTTGGGCGATTGTCTGTAAGTTTTTCAGAGAATCTTTCAACTCCTCAACGACCTGCAACGTCGCATCCACCGCATAGAGATCATAATAGGACTCGGAAACCTTCAAGATCACTTCTCTTTCTATCCCTCTCATCTGGGCTTGAGCGGCATTGGCTTCGGCAAGTGCCATAGAACGTCTTTCCATAAGTTTTCCAGGAAATGGCACCATCTGTTCGAATTCAAAAACCTGCTCCTGAGGCCCCAGGCGTGTTTCGATCATCTGTCCCATAAGCATGTAGCTTCCAGTCGGATCAGGCAGAGCCCACGCCTGGGGAATGCGTAGCTTTGTTGCTTCCCATGACTGCTTTGCAGCATGAAGTTGTTGATTGTTGGTGACAGCCTCCGAAAGTAACTGCTGCAACGTTACACCATTGTCCTGGACACTGCCTGGCAGTTCTTCAGCCAATAGCGGATGCGACAGTGTCATGAGTTCTGTGCTAAGCAAAAAAAACCATAAAAATCGATGAGAAGTTCGTAGTCCGCACTCCCCAGTCCGTAGTTGCATCTCAACCCTCCACTCACCCTGGTATTAAAATAATGATTACACTCCTGATAGGCATCCTGGTAGAAAAGGCACCACCCCTTTCGAGGGATGCCTTACCCACATGGAAGGAATCACAGCCGAAGGGATTCGTTGAGCAGATACCGACGGGAAGGTGGCGCTGGCACCGAGCTACTTGCTGCCAGGATTCCAATACCCCTAACGACGGGAGTGGACGTTGAAGACCTGGCGAGTCCTTCAGGAAAATGCACTCGGCATAAACGTTGTGCGGCCACAGAGCCGAGTAACAGATCTGGGTTGTGGGACTTCGTGCAGAATGTGAGACCGCGATGTTCATTACTACAATCATCGCTGGGAGTGGAATGACAACAGCAGCTTTTTGGGACAGTAAGACACGTCTGACTCGCGTGAATGATCCCATGGCCGAGAAGGCTAATGACCGCAACCCCTATAATCCATACGCATGAGCGTTTCATTTCACGAATCGATGGAGGGTCTGCATGAGCTCAGCAATCTTTTTCCTGCCCTGGCGTTTAGCAATCGCGTGGCTGACGCAGCCGTTGATATGCTTTCTCATAACAGCCAGAGTCACTTGATCGAGGGCCCGCCGGGCCGCCGTCAGTTGCTGGATGATGTCGATGCAGTAGCGCTGGGATTCGATCATGCGACCAATCCCGCGGACTTGGCCTTCGATTCGACGCAGTCGAGGCAAGAGATTCGTGTGCCGGGGATACATCCGTTTTATTCGCGTTTAACCTACAAGGGTTTCACTCCTTGAAAACTATATACACCCTAGGAGTATACATACACCCCAGGAGTATGTCAAGCAGGAGGCGTAAAGATCGGGTGAAAGTGCTCGGTGAAAGGTCACGCAGTTAGATTGAGATGCTCACAAACAAGTTGTTTGGCGCGCGGATACCCCTCGTGCAGAAATACAAGGCCTGCTAAAGCTTCGAAGGCAGCAGCCAGGATGGAAGGAATCGTACGCCCACCCGTTTCATCGGTGCCCTTGCCTAAGAACAGGCATTGGTTAAGTCCCAAGACTTGAGCCTGTTTTGCCAACCGCACATCACTCACCAGGGCTGCTTTCTTTTGTGTCAGTACCCCCTCATTCTCCTGTGGAAACCGTTTAAAGAGATACTCCCTCACGGCCAGTTCGATGACGGCGTCCCCTAAAAACTCAAGGCGTTCATTGGACTCGCCGCATTCGGGATGTTCGCCGATGAACGAGCTGTG
>JAHFGV010000057.1 GCA_023247255.1 Candidatus Omnitrophota bacterium
TAGATCGTCTCATGAGAGACCCGCATCGTGGTATCGTCAGGATACTCCGTGACCAACCACTTGGCAATCTGCTCCGGAGACCAGCGCTGACGCAGCTTGTCCTGCACGGCTGCGCTGAGTCGCCCCGGCTCCACCAACTTCCGTGGACGCCGCGGGCGGCGGCTGACGTGAGTCGCCTGGACATGGGCAACGGCCGCCCGATAGCGTCGTCGGCGGGTGTGCAGCCGTCGCTTGCCGGTGCGGCGCAGCTGCCGCGAGATCGCGCTGGGACTGCGCCTGAGCTGGCGGGCAATCCTGCGCAGCGACCGACTCGCCGCCAACGTCCGGCTGATCTCCTCGCGCTCGGCGAGGGTGAGTCTCGTGTACCTGTGCATCTCGCGCAACTCCTTTCTCCTGGGTCAGACCAGGAACAGGTGTTGCGCTAGAAACTTGAACTCAGGAATGGAAAATAAAAGATAAGGCTATCGAAGGTCGGAAGGTAGGACTCGAAGCAATTCCTGAAGGCTGGTCTTTCCGGATTGCAAATGCTGCCAACCCGACTGCCAGAGCGTGCGCATGCCGCGAGAAATGGCCGATTGGCGAATCTGAGAACTTGCCGTACGCTTGATCAAGAGAGAGCGGATATGATGATCAATGACCAAGAGTTCAAACATCCCCATACGTCCTTGATATCCACTCTGGCGACAAAGCCGGCATCCTCTCGCCTGCGAAACAGAAATAGATTTTCCAGCCTCAGAGAGGGTGATGCCAAGGCTCGCCAATTGGGAGACCTCCAAGGATATGGGCTTGCGACAACCCTGGCAGAGAACCCGCACGAGCCGCTGAGAGAGAATACCTGTAAGGGCGGCGCAGAGCGCAAAGGGCTCAATGCCGAGATCGAAGAGTCGAAGGATTGCACTCGAGGAATCGCGGGTATGGATGCCGCAGAGAACCAATCGACCAGCCATAGCGGCCCGAATTGCTAACTCCGCGGTTTCTCCATCCCTAAGATCGCCCACAAGGATAACATCAGGTTCATGGCGTAAGATAGCGCGCAAGCCATTGGCAAAGGTCAGCCCCCAGGTAGGCTGAACCTGAATCTGAGTCGCTCCTGGAAGTTCATACCCCACGACATCCTCAATCGTCATGATGTAAGCACCGACATTAGCCAGATGCTGAAGAATGGCATAGAGAGTAGTTGATTTTCCTGATCCTGTGGGACCAGTCACCAAGAAGAGTCCTGCTGACTTTGTGATTAACGCTTCCAATGAGTTCCTTTGTTCATCGGCTAACCCCAATTGCTTTAAAGGAAGAATCCCCGTGGGAGCGAGCAAACGCACAGCGAGATGTTCCCCATGCAGCGTCGGCACAAAGGAGATTTGCAGATCCACAACGGTCTTGCCGACTTCATAACGACACCGTCCCGTCTGCGGCATCCTTCGAGGCATCTTGTCTAACCCAGCCATTGATTTGAAACAGGCAAGGACTTCCAGGTAATGGGGGATCAATTCCTCGGATAGGGAAACGTAGCCGAAAAGCCCATCGATCCGTTCCCGCAGCCAGGGTCCGCGTTGGTCCTTGCCTAAGTGTATGTCTGTGGCATGATCCGCTAACGCATGCTGGATGAGCTGCTCGATAGAACGCGCAATGGCTCGGGGAAATCGGTCGATGGGGTTTTGAGGCGCAGCCGCAACCGACTCTGCCAAAGACTCCTGGGCGGGAGCATACCAGCGCGTGATCGTCTCCCGTAGATTTCCCGCGATGATCGCAAGAGGAACGCAGGTGCAACCGATAACCCTCCGGAGATCATCCAGATGCGCGATGTCCAAGGGATCGGAAACGGCCACTTCTAGCTTGCCCTGACGGAGGCGAATCGGAAGACACTGATGTTCAAAAACCAAGTGGCTCGGTACACACTTCAAGGCCTCCGGTTGCGGCTCCACCCGGGTTAAATCCACCGTATCAATCCCCATGGCCGCATAAAAACACCGGGAGAATTCAAAAGGCTTGGTAAGGTACTGGCTGGCACCCCGCTCAAGGGCCTCATGAATGGTCGTGGGATCCGCAATGCCGCTGATGATGACTACCCGTAACTCGGGACATTGCTCTTTCAAGCTGGATAAAACGTCCAGACCCGATCCATCAGGAAGCTTCAGATCGAGAAGAACGATTTCGGCAGGAGAGAGACGGATATGTTCTAAGGCTTCGCGGGCAGTCGCTGCCGTCTCTACATGAAAACCTTTATCCTCGAAGAAAGCCTTGAGCGACTGTGCGATTTTCGGCTCGTCGTCAACAACCAGGAGCTCCCGTGGCATGCAGCCTCCCGCTATTAAGCTGTTAACGCACCTGGAAATAAGTATACCTGATCCTCGTCAGCCGTCGTAATGATGCGCAGTAAGCTCGTAGTTCCTCGGTAGTAAGTACTTCTACTGCCGAGAAAATTGAGTGGGTTTCAGAACTTACGGAAGATGACGGTCGCGTTGTGCCCGCCGAAACCGAGGGAGTTGGAGAGGGCGACTTCGACCGGAGCCTCTCGAGGTTGGTTAGGGATGTAATCCAAATCGCAGGCAGGATCCGGATGCTCGTAGTTAATCGTCGGTGGCATCATCCCATGAACGATGGCTAAAACCGAGATGACCGCTTCTACCCCCCCTGCCCCACCGATCAGATGTCCCATCATGGACTTAGTGGAAGATACAGGGATGCGTTTGGCCGCCTCACCGAATGTCCGCTTAATGGCTAAGGTTTCCACTTTATCATTCAACTCGGTTGATGTCCCATGAGCGTTGATATAGGAAACTTGCTCTGGGGAAAGGCGGGCTTCCGATACTGCGACGGCCATGGCTTTGGCCGCACCCGTTCCTTGCTCATCAGGTGCTGTCATATGAAAAGCATCGGCGGTCATGCCGTAGCCTACCATTTCCGCGTAAATCCTCGCTCCCCGACGTTTGGCATGTTCCAAAGATTCCAGCACCAACACTCCCGCCCCTTCACCGATCACAAAACCGTCCCGCTCGACGTCGAAGGGACGGCTGGCCCCTGTGGGATCGTCATTGCGTCTGGAGAGTGCCTGCAGAGCGCAGAAACCTCCTACGCCCATGGGAGTGATGCAACTTTCCGTTCCCCCGCCAATCATCACCTCGGCATCCCCACGCTGGATGATGCGAAAGGCTTCGCCAACCCCATGAGCGCCTGAGGCGCAGGCGGTGGCAGTGCAGGAATTGGGACCCTTGAAGCCTAAGCTGATGGCAACGTGACCGGAACCCATGTTCACAATAAGCATGGGGATCATAAACGGGCTGAGCTTGTGGGGACCCTTGGTAAGCAGAATCTTGTGCTGTTCTTCAATGAGGTGCATACTGCCCATGCCTGAGCCGATCAGAACCCCGCAGAGAAAAGGATCCTCTTGGTCGATGCGAATGCCGGAATCGGAAACCGCCTGTTTGGCCGCCGCGATGGCAAACTGAACGAACCGCTCCGTACGCTTGATCTCTTTGGGCGTCAAGTATAAAGAGGAATCGAAGTCCTTCACCTCGGCGGCGATCTGCGATGTAAAGGCGCTGGCATCGAAGCAACGGATCCTGTCGATTCCGCTTCTGCCAGCCAAAAGCGACTCCCACATCGTCGGTACGTCATTGCCGATGGGGGTCACGACCCCGAGTCCTGTCACGACAACGCGATGCATCATTAACCCTCTACGAGATTCAGACCTTAAGACGGATCAGTGGCCACTGACTTAGAGCACCTAACATAATGAAAACGTGACTGCGCTGGGACTAGCATGGGCATTCTTCCCCCTCTCCCTGAAAAGGGAGAGGAAACTTTGTTGTGCTCCCCTCACCCTATCCCTCTCTCTTTGGGAGAGGGAAGTGTTGTTCCTTTTACCCACTGCAAAACCGGAAGACCCCTTCTTTCTATGTGCTGCTCTTTAAACACGAACGTCCGCTTCTCGCGGACGTTCTCATAAAAACCTATGATGAATTGTGTGGCAGACGATTACTTCGCTCCCGCAGCCTTCCCTTCAATATACCGAACCGCATCCCCCACAGAGGTCATTTTCTCGGCATCCTCATCTGGAATTTCAATACCGAATTCCTCCTCCAACGCCATAACCAACTCAACGGTGTCGAGGGAATCGGCTCCCAAATCCTCAATGAATGACGCGGCGTCAGTCACCTCTTCCGCCTTGACTCCAAGCTGCTCGGCGATGATCGCACGCACACGATCCGCAACAGCCTCTGCCATACAATCCTCCTATCGTTCGACTGCTTATTACACTGCTTATTACATGGCAAGCCCGCCGTCCACTACCAAGACGTGGCCGGTGATATATCGGGCAGCCTCGCTGGCCAAAAACAGCGCAGCCTGGGCGACATCGGTCGGACTTCCCAACGTGCCCATGGGAATAGCCTGCATCAGCCGCGCTTTCGCTTCTTCCGGAAGAACGTCGGTCATTTCGGTCTGGATAAAACCCGGGGCGATCGCGTTACACGTAACCCCTCGGCTGGCCAATTCTTTGGCCACAGCCTTGGTAAACCCGATGATCCCAGCCTTTGAGGCTGCGTAGTTTGCCTGTCCTGGATTTCCAATGAGCCCAACGATCGAGGCGATACTGATGATCCGTCCTCGCCGTTGTTTGAGCATATGCTTGGCGACCGCCCGAGTGCATAAGAACGTTCCCTTCAGATTAATCTCAAGCACTCGGTCCCACTGAGCATCATCCATTCGTACGAGCAATCCATCTTTGGTGATGCCCGCATTGTTGATGAGTATATCGATTTTGCCTAGCTTGTCAAGCACTTTTGCCACACCGTCTTCCACTTGTTTTCCGTCGGTGACGTCGACGATGATCCCTTCACTGCGCCGACCCAACGCGCGGATTTGGGCAATCGTCTGCTCCAAAATTTCCGGCTGCACATCGAACAAAGCGACATCTGCCGCCTGCCTGGCAAGGGTGAGTGCAATCTCCCGGCCGATACCCCTGGCTCCACCGGTGATCACTGCGACTTGATCCTTGAGTAACATGAATCGTCCTACCACCTTACGTACGCGCTTGATTTCCCATTCACATAGCCGAGGCCGTATTATACGGACTGTCTTAGACTAACTCAAGACAAAAGCGGCAAGCGCTTTTTATTTCAGTGGTTTTATGAGAGTTGGAAGTATTGAAAATCAGGAAGGGTTCTGTTGCTGAGTAACGGGAGTGGTGTTAGGAACACTGCGGGAACCTGATTTCTGCGGGTATTTCCCATTCTGCTGGGAGCTGGAAACTGCCGGGTGAGAAGATTGGTTTAACTCTGAGGAGGTTGGATGTCTGGTGGATTCCTTCTTGGCCGTGTGCCGGTGGTGGAACGATGTCAAGATACCCTCCTTATACAGGACGAGCATGGTATCCACTACGGCTGGATCAAACTGAGTGCCTCGATTGCGTTTCAGCTCCTCAATGGCCTTCTCAAGGGGAATCCCCTTGCGATAGGGCCTGTCTGAGATCATGGCATCGAACGCATCCACAACGGTAGCAACGCGCGCTCCAATCGGAATTTGCTCCCCTCTGAGACCATCCGGATAGCCTGAGCCATCGTACCATTCCTGATGATGGCGAACGATTTTGGCCAATTCCTTAAGTCCTGATATCTTTTCGAGAATCTCCGCCCCCTCCACCGGATGACGCCGCATGATCTTCCATTCCTCATCCGTCAGCGGCCCTGGCTTGAATAGGATCTCTTTGGGTGTGAATATCTTACCCACATCGTGTAAAAGCACACCCGCCAATAGTACTTCATCAGGCAGTGGTCCTAGACAAATTCCCTGCTGGCGCAATCGGGTAATGATCTTGCCGGCGTATTCCATAGTGCGTGAGACGTGCTCATGGGTATAGTGGGGATCGATCTTGGAGATGACCGTTGAGAACGCAGAAACGATCCCACGCGTGACATACCGCATTTGATCCAAGGCTTTCTTCAGCTCCTCATTGGTCTGGCGAAGATCTTCGTACAAAGAGGTGCCGACCTTGGGTAGGACTTCTTCCTTGAGGTATTCCAAGCTGAACGGCTTCAGAACATAATCGGAAGCCCCGAGTCGTCGAGCCTCTTCAATGATGTCCTCATCCACAATGGCGGTGATGACAATCACCTTCATACAGGGGTCGATTTTCTTTGCCTCTTTAAGAACCTCCAGGCCGCTCGGACCAGGCATATGTAAGTCGAGGAAGACTAGGTGGGGACGATCTTCGCGCAGTCGCTGCAAAGCCGCATGGCCATCGTTCGCCAAAACGACAGCGAAGCCCCGTTCCGTGAAGAACGTCTCTAAAAGACGGCAGATTTTCTGCTCGTCATCAGCTATAAGGAGCTTCACCATATCCCTTGGGAATCTCTTAGGATGAGTTAGACACTCTAAATATAACCTTACCTGAACTTCATAAACTTGGCAACCATTTTTCACTTTTTAGGGTGTGCGACAGGTGTTTGTAATAATACAAATATTTATTGACATATTTTGCGGGTCGTGCTATGACTATCCCTTGCGATGTCCAATTCTTGTCATTCCCCAGCAACGCATGGACTCATTTCATGGCTGACCGCCTATTGCTTTATCGCCTAGCCACTGACTTAGGAGAGCGTTAGCTATGAATAGCTGTGAACGACACCCGGTAGTTAAGCGTGTGATTTCTGCACTGACCGCCTGCTGCTTTATCGCCAGTCAACTCACGTTCCTACCAATCAGTGAGGCTTCACATCTCGGTTCTTCGACGGCGTCGGCGGGGACGGCGCCACCGCCGGCGGCTTCGGCTATGCAGAGTTTTCAGCCGGATTTGTTTACGGGGCGCGCGACGACGGGGATTCCGATCGCGCTGCCTCCAGGACGCAAGGGGATGCAGCCAAGCCTGGCTCTTTCGTATTCATCGTCAGGGCGAAACAGTTGGTCGGGGGTGGGCTGGAGTCTCGACGTCGGATACATCGAGCGCAACACGAAGAATGGGGTACCGAAGTACGATTCGTCGGATACGTTCACGTTTCTGTTTCAAGGCGTAAGCTCTGAGCTGATCAAGATTCCGGATGGTACCTATCGGGCGAAGGATGAGGGAGCTTTTCTGAGGTTTGAGAACAAAGGAATCAGCGGCTGGGAGGTAAGAGACAAATCAGGCACGCGGTATCTCTTCGGTCAGACCGTGAGTTCCCAGATCGAAAGCTCAGGCAAAGTTTTCCGCTGGGCGCTCGATAAGGTGATCGACGTTCAGGGAAACAGCCTCAGTATCAGCTACACGAAGGACTTAGGAGCGCTCTATCCCTCGCAGATTCTCTACAGTGCGCATGAGCCGAGCAGCCTCGCTGCAGCCAACCAAGTTGACTTTATCCTAGAGAGCCGATCCGACGTCGAATCCAGCTTAAGATCCG
>JAHFGV010000058.1 GCA_023247255.1 Candidatus Omnitrophota bacterium
ATCGTCAGGATACTCCGTGACCAACCACTTGGCAATCTGCTCCGGAGACCAGCGCTGACGCAGCTTGTCCTGCACGGCTGCGCTGAGTGGCCCCGGCTCCACCAACTTCCGTGGACGCCGCGGGCGGCGGCTGACGTGAGTCGCCTGGACACGGGCAACGGCCGCCCGATAGCGTCGTCGGCGGGTGTGCAGCCGTCGCTTGCCGGTGCGGCGCAGCTGCCGCGAGATCGCGCTGGGACTGCGCCTGAGCTGGCGGGCAATCCTGCGCAGCGACCGACTCGCCGCCAACGCCCGGCTGATCTCCTCGCGCTCGGAGAGGGTGAGTCTCGTGTACCTGTGCATCTCGCGCAACTCCTTTCTCCTGGGTCAGACCAGGATACAGGTGTTGCGCTAGAAACTTGAACTCAGGAATCATGAAACAGCCTGGGAATTTTCGATTGGAAGACGGCCGTTCAATCGAGAATCATCAATCGACAATTTCCTCGGCTCTCTTGAATCGTTCAAGCAAACCAACTGGGCCGATGCCTTCGGCCGAGGCCCGATGGCCGGGAGGAGCCCCACGGGACAAACCTATGACACCCAAGAATAGGCCCCGCGTGGGGCGACATCCCGCCCACCCCGTTCGAATCCTGTCCCACTCAAGATATGGCGGCGACAGGATTCGGCGCCTTCGCCTTCGCTTAGCTCAGGCTTCGGTCGGCCATTCGCCCCTCCCAGGGAAGTCGCTGCTCCTGTTCGTCGCAGCTCGTTGATCTTGGTCGGGGCTCTCTTCGAATCCTGTCCCACTCAAGATATGGCGGCGACAGGATTCGAACCTGTGACCCGCGGCTTATGAGTCCGCTGCTCTGCCAACTGAGCTACGCCGCCAAAATTTTACGTTGCCAGATGATGTCAACTCAACCACTGCTCATCGATTAACGAATCGTCGGTGCCTCCGGAATGATACCCTCGACGATCTACTCCAATGATGGAAAAACCAAGCGTAGAGAAAACCTCGACCAGTGTCTGACAAAATACTGCATCATCGAAACGGACAAGCTGTTCACGAGACACTTCAATCCGTGCGTGTGCACCCAGATGCCTGACTCGCACTTGGTGAAACCCTTGGGAGTGTAGGAAAGCCTCCGCAGCCTCAATCTGTTTGAGCTTTTGCTCGGTCACCTCAAGGCCGTGAGGGATACGCGAGGAGAGGCACGCATTCTGAGGCCTATTCCAATTAGGAAGGCCCAAGCGCTGGGCCAGCTCACGCACCTCACTTTTCGTAAGGCCCGCTTCCTGAAGCGGCGCCCGGACCCCACATTCCAGAGCCGCTCGTTGCCCTGGCCGCTCGGCAATCGAATCATCCCCGATGGCACCATAGAGAATCACCGGGATGCCCCGCTGCTTGGCGATAGTATCCATGGCATGAAAGAGCGTGCGCTTGCAGATATAACACCGACCGGGTGAGTTGGCGCGGTAGTCGAAGTCGGATACTTCCTGAGTGTTGATAACCAGATGCTCGACATCCAAGGTATCAGCCAGTCGGTGGGCTTCACTCAGATCCTCCCGTGCCAGCGAAGGAGAATCAGCGGTCACAGACAAAACCCTTTCCCTTCCCAATACTTCCCGTGCGATCTTCACAAGGAGCGTCGAATCGACCCCTGCTGAAAATGCGATGATGGTCCTGTCAAAGCTCTGTAATATTCTTTTAACGCGTTCACGTTTCTCTTGAAGTCCCCCTTGCCCCCCGCCCCTTGTTTCCTGGGTCCCAGCACCGTTATTCATCTTTGGTGATCCATCCCCCACCGAGCAAGCGGTCCCCAGCATAGAACACGATCGCCTGGCCTGGAGTGATAGCAGACTGAGGCTCATCAAACTCGACTTGGGTTTTGCCATCTACTTGCGGTGTAACCCACGCTGGGGCAGGTTCATGCCGTGAGCGAATTTTTGCCAGTACCCGCAAAGGTTGTGTCGGCTCAGGAATCGAAACCCAGTTGACGCGCTCAGCCACAAGACGCTGCTTCAACAAATCCTCTTGTGAACCGACGATGAGCCGATTGTTAGGCTGATCCAACGCCACTACATAGAGGGCTCGTCCAACGGCCAGGCCAAGGCCCTGCCGCTGCCCAATCGTATAGCCTAACAGCCCATGATGGGTTCCGAGCACATGACCCTGAAGATCGGTGATGGGACCGGACTCATCGGAAACTTGAAGCTGTCGACGGAGGAATCCGTCTTTATTGCGGTCGCGCACGAAACATATATCCTGGCTGTCCGGCTTGTCCGCAGTAACCAGGTTCAAGGAACGCGCAATGGCTCGGACATCATCCTTGGACAGTTCACCCAGAGGAAATCGCGTGCGGGTGAGCTGTTCTTGCTTTAAGTTAAACAGGACGTAAGACTGGTCTTTTTCCAGGTAGACCGAACGACGCAGACTCCACCGTCGGTTTTTTTCATCGTAGCCGACGCGTGCGTAATGACCCGTCGCCACCCCAGCCGCATCCAGGGCTTGGGCATGTTGGAGCAGTTCGCCGAATTTGATGTGATCGTTGCATGCGATGCATGGGTTAGGGGTGTAGCCATCCCTGTAGCTATCGACAAAGTAGTCGATCACCGTCGTACGGAACGCATCGACCCGTTCAAGCACTTCGTGTCGGATACCCAATCGTCTGGCGACTGCCTTTGCGTCCATGGCATCACGCACCGAACAGCACAAGCGCGTGCCGCTGGAAGCACAAACGTCTTTTCCCCACAACTGGAGGGTCACGCCAAGGACTTCAAAACCCTGCTCATGCAACAGCGCTGCTGCCACAGAGCTGTCTACCCCCCCGCTCATTGCCACTACGACACGCTCAGCCATCTGCGGGTGTCTGAACGCTTGCGGCATTCGACGGTGGTGAAACGGGAAGCTCATCTGCAAGCGAGAAGAGATAAGCCACCAGGTCATCAAGTTCAGACTCTGAAATCTTGTCTTTCCAAGCGGGCATATACAAACCAGGCGCCGGACGCTTTGGATCGGCACGTGGAACAGGTTGGCGGCCGTTGCGGATAAGACCCTTGAGACGCTCGACAGCTTCACTGTAATAGGCCTTTACGTACAACAAAGCAGGCACTTCTTCGCCGAGTCCGGCATTCCAGTTTCTCCGTCCTCCTGCTCCACCGATTCCATGACAGCCGGCACAGCCATTTTTCTCGAAAATCAACCGGCCCCGCTCAACCGAAGATGCGGGTAAGATTGTCGATTCGGAAACTGCTGGAACGACATAAGAAGCTGGGTAATCGCTATCGGTCAGGCTGAGCAAATAAACGGTCAGTGCCCTGATCTGCTCATCCGCAAGCCCAAAGTTGGGCATCGCGCTTGGAAAAACTTCTTCTTCCCCAAGAGGTAAAACCTCCGGGCGCACCCCAGGATTCAGAACACGAGGATTTTTGAGCTTCGTCATCAGCCAATGGATGCGATCGTGGGGAGCCTCCATCATTTCAAAGTCTGCCTCAATCAGCTCATAAGGTTTTGAGCCGACCTCCGTCAGATCCTGTGAAAGGGTTCCTCCCCGCTCTTTGACGGTGTGACAGCCGTAGCAGCCGACTTCCTCAAAGAGCCGTTTGCCTTTCACGAGCATCGGCACGTGAGAAGCGATGTCTTTGAGATTTCCATGACAGCTGGCACAGGAAGCCTGGACGAACTGCCCCTGCAAAAGCGGCTCTTCCCAGTGCGGGACCTGGCCGTGGGCCGCCTTTGTCTCCGTCGCCAAACCCTGGCCTCCATGACAAACGGTGCAGCCAAATTTTTCAACCGGGTGCCACACCAGCCACTGCCCCGGATGAGCCTTGAACGGCTCCTGAGCCAAGGCAAGCGCGGGTTTATCAATCGCCACGTGGCAGGTCGTGCATCGATCCACCCGATTCAAATCCGAGGCAATGATCTGCTTGATTCCGTCTGAAAGCCCCCGGCGCTCCGATGGCCGCAGGGTCTTGAAAAACTGGCTCTGATACCGATTCCACTGGCGGTTGGTGTCCCAGCCCAGTGCCACCAAAAACAAAACCGTCAGTAATCCTGAGAACGCAACGAAGAGAAGTCGCTTCATGAGAAATTTTGCTCTGCTGTATTAGATCTGGGCTTTTGCAAAAATAGCCAACGCATCGACAGGGTGTTGTGTCCTATTCCAAGAGAAGTAATGAGGATTGTGTCATGTTTTATGTGTCATGAGTCATGAAAAACTGTGTCATGTTTCATGTGTCATGAGTCATGGAAGGCAAAAGAGCCCCTTTGGCTATGCTTGAGATGCCTGTTTATTTTCTGCTTTTTCATGACACATAACACATGACTCATGAAACAGACGTAAGTACTGGAGCTTAGGATCATGATTTACTTTCTTCTTGGCCCTGGGTCACTTGGTTACTAATCTCGATGCATTTTGCAAAACCTCAGTTAGATATTGAAACTAAAAGCAGGCAGATTGATCAGGTATTTAACGCCGAACAGAAGTCTCAATGCGATCTTCCCAAGCACTCCTAGCATGAGCAAGAAACAGACCATAACGACTGCATATTTGATCGGTCCCAGTTCTTCGTAGAGACGATCCTTGAACTTTCCAAACCCCATACCGGCCCATCCCAGCAGAACGCCCACAAGCCCCACCCCTGCGGCAATCAGCCCATAGCCGACCGACGATCCGAAGCGCTCAACGAGTTGAAGCAGAAAAGCCACAACCGGGGCGTTGCGTGAATGACCTAACGACTCGAACAACGTGGGGTACCGACTCTGGGACGGGTATCGGGGGTCGGGGCCCGAAAGCAACGGGATAAACAAAGCCAAAACCATCCCCATGCCCAGGGCGAAATGGATCATTGCGGAAACAAACAGGGGACCTTTGGGACCCGCCTTGTTGGTGATACGCTCCTTGATAGCCTTGGGCATAGGCAGAGCTTGCAGAAAATAACTCAACAGCAAAAGCCCACCCCAGAAATTAGGGATGTTCTTGAGGGTTAACTTCGTCATCCGACGGTGGCTCCACTGTTCCCAAGGCCAATACCATTCCCAGTTGGGTCCGCGACAGAAACTTCCAATGAGAATCAGCACAAACCACAGGATGGCACCGAACATAAACACGCAGACCGCAAAGGGCCGCTCAAACGGATACCACACAGACACAAAGCCGATACGACGCCAGCCCATCTTCGGCCACGTGCCAACACCCTTCGGGTTGATATCCACATAGGGAATGGCCATCAGACCGATCACGATGATGGTGGGCAAAACGACGCCCGCAATCCAAGGGTCGAAATAGACCAACAGCTCTTGAAGACCCAAGAAATACCAAGGAGCCTTGGACGGATTCGGTGTGACGTTCAGATTGGCCTGAGCCTCAAGCGGCGCCTGTATCCCGAGGGACCAGACAAAAAGCACGATGGTAATCAACAGAGCCGCCAGCAGTTCTCTCGAAACCAGATGCGGCCACACATCCACTTTCGGCCCGGTCTGCACGGAGAACGAATCCTTCCGCACACGCCACAGGTGCACGCATAGAAAGATCGTAAATAGAAACGGTACCGCGATGCAATGCAACACGTAAAACCGGATGAGCGTTGCATCCCCGATCACGGTGCCTCCAATCAGCATGAAACGCGCGTCGTTGGAAGTCGTGATAAACGGCAGCCGAAACGGCCCTTCGTTTCCTAGAATCGGCGAGTTGGCTGCCATCTGTGCCCCAACGGTGACCGCCCAGAGGGCGAGCTGATCCCAAGGCAAGAGATAGCCCGTGTAGCTCAGAAACAAGGTCATGACCAAAAGCAACACCCCGACCACCCAGTTATACTCCCGAGGCGGTTTGTAGGCTCCTGTGAGAAAGACACGGATCATATGAAAAATGACCGCAATCACCATCAGATGAGCCGCCCATCGGTGCATGTTGCGTAAAAACCCACCTAAGGTCACGGCAAAACTGAGGTCTTTGATATCTCGATACGCCAGGCTGCTCGCCGGCCGATAGTAGAACATCAGAAGAATCCCGGTTACCAGCAACACCAGAAACAGATAGAACGAAATCCCACCCAGGCCCCAGGTGTAGGTCACCCGGATGGCATCTTTGGCAATCCTAACCGGATGCAGATGCAGAAACACGTTTCCAAATACGCGCTGAAGCCGGGTCCGGGGGGAATCGGAAAAATCGTGACGGAAGATGGATTTCCAGATCTTGGTCTTCTTGATGTGCTGCATCAAATCAAATCGGGATGCGTCTGCCATCTCACGCTTCCTTATAGGGAAGGAAGAACTCTCCCTGTTCACGAAGACCCGGGCGATTCTCCAAGTGAGCCTTGTCGATCAACAATTGACCATCGTCGGCAATCTGAATCGCACAGCGCCACAGCGGCACCGGAGCCGGGCCGGCAATCACATCTCCATCTCGATTGAAATTGGACCCGTGGCAGGGACACTTGAAGCGTTTTTCAGCCTCAAACCAGTTGGGGGTACATCCCAGATGTGTGCAACGCGCCCAGATACAGTAGAAACCATCTTCCCGACGGATAATCCATGCCCGCTGCAGCTTTTTCCATTTCTCGCTCACCCCGACAGGATAGTCCTGGGGCTTTCCCGCCTTGAATAACAGCGACGGCTCATAAAGAACGTTTGGAAAAAGATAGCGCAGGTTCGACAGAAGCCATCCACCGAGAAACAGCCAGAACAACGCCCAGCCGGACTTGAGCAAAAATGCCCGGCGCCCAAAGCGCTCATCCGCCCAACGCCAGAAAGCCTCAAGTTCTTTTTCACTTTCCGGTTTGCCCGGTGTCGTTTGTGTTTGTTCTGTCATTCTTTCCCACCTATCTTTCTACATTATCTTAATACTGAGGTTTTACAAAATACATCGACCTTAGTGGCCAAGTGGCCCAGGGCCAGGAAGAAAGTAAATCATGATCCTAAGCTCCAGTACTCACGTCTGTTTCATGTTTCATGGTTCATGTGTGGTGGTTTCAAGTTTCTAACGCAACAAGATGATCACGAAGAGCCTCACAGGGGAAGTGCCAGTTCAGCACCTTGCGAGGCCGTCCATTCA
>JAHFGV010000027.1 GCA_023247255.1 Candidatus Omnitrophota bacterium
CTGTGGAAACCGTTTAAAGAGATACTCCCTCACGGCCAGTTCGATGACGGCGTCCCCTAAAAACTCAAGGCGTTCATTGGACTCGCCGCATTCGGGATGTTCGCCGATGAACGAGCTGTGCAGAAACGCCCTCTCTAATTCTGCAAGTTCCATGGAAAGTTGCAGCTTGTCTTTGAGGACTGCTATCGCTGCAGTCGTTGACGCAGCAGCCATCTTCATTCCAATCACTTCTCCAAGGTAAATGCTGGGTTCATCTCTCTTTCCTAGACAATATGGCGTGGCCTCCTCCACGTTCTATCGTTGCATGTGGTAACCCACGATACTGCAACCTTGAGTTGAGGTCACGCCATATTGTCTAGATATCATCGAGAGGTGAAGGCCCCAAATGAGATAGCGGGGGGAGAGAATTCGGTAAGAATCTGGTTATCTGACTTATGGTTCCACAATGGAACCATTGTGGCAATATACCCAATCTCGCAGCATATATCAAGCTCCACTTTGAAAGAAGATCCAATCTTCCGAGGATCCAATGATTGTGTTTCGCATCCAAGAATGGAATGGAACCATGCAGCAAAGCAATCACCATTAAGTTTCGCCAAACCTCAGAGGATACAACCCGTTGAATCATGGGTATCCAAAGTCAAGACCCTAATTGGCGCTGCTTCCTCGTTTTGGAACCCGGTACCTCTTTCCTGTCTCCTTTCCTTCCCAAGTCCGCGATCGTCCGGTTGATCTTGGGTGTTCGTGCACAATATGAGCAGATTCAGGCCGGCAGGCGGTTCCCACTCACAGGTGGAATATCTGATCCGAGCGGTCCTGAGTAGACGGGGACCATGATCACCGACTATTCCCAAAACGCGTCCCGCACGATTTCTTTGCTCACGACCTCAAGCTTCCCATTGCTACGCTCCTTGATGACCTTGAGGAAACATTTGCCATCCTCGGTCCAATCCTGGTGTTCTTCCCAGGTCACTGTTGATTTTCCATCCATCACTTGAAAGGCTGCAAAAATATGTACGCGGCCCGCCATTCCCCCCACAGAAGACGTCGTGATCGTCTTGGTCTCGGGATGTGGAATGGGGTTGCACAGCTCGCTGAAAGCTTCATCGTACACAAAGTGATCCGTCTCCTTGTCGAATAACCAGTAGCGATACCCCTTATTGCCCGTCGCTCCCCACCATACCAGGAGTTTGATGTCGAGGTAGCCATCGAAATTAATGTCTTCTGCTTGGAAGTAATCCGCTCCTCGATGGGGCGGCTCTCCCATGCCCGCTTCCAACGTCTGAATGATGGTAGGATCGTTCTGTCGAGAGACCTCGATGCGCACAAGGGTATTGGACGCCGGATCCCCAATAAGATGAAACGCGTAGATCGGCAAGCTGGGATGGATGCGAAACCTGAAGGTGCCGCCCTCTCGGACGTCCTCCACCACCTCGCAGAACTGCGAACTATCTTGGCTGAACGCTGCGCTGCACGTCCAGGACGACAAGGCGCAGATCGCCAACAAGCTGAGCGGAAACGGGGCGACGCTTCGCATCACATCACTACATCCACAACTGCCTGTCGAGCGGACGACATTGAATCGCCTCAGCAATATGTTCAGGGAGAATTTCTTCAGAGTCAGTCAGGTCAGCAATCGTTCGGCTGATTTTTTTAAGGACCTTATCGTAGCGACATGGAGCGCTTGGATTACTCCGGATTGGAGAGAAGTTGGCGGAGCACAAAAGGCAAGATTCCGCCGTGGAGGAAGTAGAGGAGTTCTTGGGGAGTGTCGATGCGGAGGGTGGCAGAAAATTCGATAGGGGAACTCGTCTCACGATGCGCTCGAAGACTCACCGTCTTCTTAGATATCGTTCCTTGCGCTGTACAGTCTGAGAGCCCCAGAATATCGAAGGTCTCACGTCCAGTCAGGCCAAGGGTTTTAACCGAGTGTCCCGCTTGAAACTGAAGCGGCAGAATCCCCATACCCACGAGGTTCGAACGATGGATGCGCTCGAAGCTTTCGGCTATGACCGCTCGCACTCCCAATAACGCAGGACCCTTGGCCGCCCAGTCGCGGCTTGAGCCTGAGCCATATTCCTTTCCGGCCAAAACGATCAACGGAATTCCCTGGGTCTGATATTTCATCGCTGCATCGTAAATCGACGTCACTTCACCGGTTGGCAAATAGGTGGTGAATCCTCCCTCAGTTCCTGGGGCAAGCTGATTGCGCAGCCGGATATTGGCGAAGGTGCCACGGACCATCACTTCGTGGTTTCCTCGACGAGCGCCATAGGAGTTAAAGTCCTTAGGATCGACCCCCTGTTCGATCAGATAACGGCCGGCAGGGGAATCTTTCTTGATGTTGCCAGCCGGTGAAATGTGATCGGTAGTAATACTCTCACCGAGTAGAGCCAATACACGGGCTCCGGTAATTTCCGGCATATGCGTGGATGGCCCCTGAGTCATCTGATCGAAATAGGGGACCCGTCGGATATATGTCGAGGAGACATCCCACACGAAGCGGTCTCCCGTCGGAACCTGCAAAGTACTCCAGCGATCGTCTCCCTCGAAAACCTCGCGGTAGGTTTCGCGAAACATCTGCGCTTGAACGGATTGTCCGATCACCTTCTGGACCTCATGCTGGCTGGGCCAGATATCGCGTAGAAACACAAAACGGCCTTGCGGATCAGCTCCTAGAGACTCATTAAGAAGGTCGATATCCATTCGACCAGCGATGGCGAAAGCCACAACCAGAGGAGGTGACATCAGGTAATTGGCTCTCACTTCAGGGTTGATGCGTCCTTCGAAGTTGCGATTGCCGGAGAGCACGGAGCAGACGATGAGGCTGCCTGTGGTAATTGCTTGTGAAACCTCCGACGGTAAATGGCCGGAGTTTCCAATACAGGTGGTGCAACCATATCCGACGAGATGAAATCCGAGTTGTTCCAAGTAGGGCATCAAGCCAGCCTGTCTCAGATAGTCGGTGACGACTTTGGAGCCAGGGGCCAAAGAAGTCTTCACCCAAGGGGCTGACTTTAATCCGTGCTCTGCCGCTTTTTTGGCCAATAGGCCTGCGGCAATCATCACCGATGGGTTGGAGGTATTGGTGCAACTGGTGATTGCGGCAATGACGATGGAACCATGACGCAGGGAATACCTCTGCCCCCCGAGGGTGCAACGGACTTCTGAGGCTTCAAGGAGTGCAGCCGCTGCTTCCCTGCCTGGAGAAACCGGGTTGTGTGGAAGCTTTCCTCCTTCAGCCTCCCACTCTTGAACCATCTTCGGACCATTGGGTTCTTGGCTCAGTGGCACCATCGAGCGAATGGCTTTATGGAAAGCCTCTTTGGCCTCGGAAAGACGCAGCCGATCCTGCGGACGTTTCGGACCGGCGAGGCTGGGCTCGATGGTGTTTAAATCAAGGGGTAGAGTCTGAGAGTAATCCGGCTCAGGGGAATCGGGACGGTAGAACAAACCTTGCTCTTTCAGATAGGCTTCCACCAGAGCGATCTGCTCTTCTGAGCGACCGGTGAATCGCAGATACCGCAACGTTTCTTCATCGACCGGAAAGAGCCCACAGGTCGCCCCGTATTCCGGAGACATGTTGGCAATCGTCGCGCGATCCGCAAGGGGTAAAGACGCAAGCCCTGGACCGAAGAACTCGACGAACATTCCTACGACACCGTGCCTGCGAAGAAGCTCAGTCACCGTCAATACTAAATCGGTAGCCGTTGAGCCTTCGGGCAATGTCCCGACTAAGCGGACACCCAGTACCTGAGGAATCAACATTGAAACCGGCTGTCCTAACATGGCTGCTTCAGCCTCGATGCCACCCACGCCCCAACCCAAGACTCCCAGGCCATTGATCATCGTCGTATGGGAATCGGTCCCAACCAAAGTATCGGGGTAGGCTTGAAGACGTCCCTCCGGCGTCTTTGTGGCAAACACCACACGCGCGAGGTATTCCAAATTGATCTGATGGACAATCCCTGTATCCGGAGGCACTACCTTGAAATTCGAGAAGGCTTGTTGACCCCATCGAAGAAACAGATAACGCTCGCGGTTACGCTCAAACTCCAACTGCGCGTTGACGTACAGAGCATCCGCAGAACCGTAGGCATCGACCTGAACCGAGTGGTCGATGACTAACTCGACAGGCTGTAAGGGGCTAATCTGTTTGGGATCTCCACCCATCCGCGCCATGGCATCCCGCATGGCAGCCAAATCCACGACGGCTGGAACGCCTG
This sequence comes from Candidatus Omnitrophota bacterium, assembly GCA_023247255.1. Classification (GTDB taxonomy): domain Bacteria; phylum Omnitrophota; class Gorgyraeia; order Aquiviventales; family Aquiviventaceae; genus JAHFGV01. Next base: position 4,227 of record JAHFGV010000027.1, read on the forward strand.
TAAAATCCTGCAACAGAACCCTGGCAGGTGAAAACGAGATTTCATCCTCTGGTACCTTCTTGGAATTCCACTGCGCCAAGCGACGAATATCATCGGCCGTCACCGTTTTGCCATCTTCGTTGCGTAGCAAATTCTCGAGAAGGATACGCAGCGCAAAGGGTAGTCGCTCAATATTCAGACCGGCTCGTGCCAGCGCGTCTAATCGAAAGACTTCATAGGTCTGGCTGCCCACTCGAATAGGGGAACGTGCGCCAAAACTATTATTGCGCTTCGCAAAAATATTGGACATCAATCCGTATCTGTCGTTTTAGTAATGTAGAGCTGCCGGGTGGGATGAGCGAACTTAATATCCGCGCGCTCAAATTCTTCCTTGATGCGCAGGTTAACCGCTTGGTGAATGTCCATGTAGGTATTATAGTCTGAGCTCAGAACAAAGTAGACCCCTTCAAAGATCAAGGCAAAATCCCCATAACTATGAAAGTGAACCCGGTCAAAGCGTGTCAGTCGCTGTCGCTCAATAATCGCTTTAATGATCCCAGGAATGGCCTGGAGTCGCTCCAACTTCGTTTCATAAATCACTCCTAGGGTGAACACAATCCGGCGCTCCCGCATGCGTTGGTAGTTGCGAACCTGAGTGCTTGTAAGGTAGCTGTTAGGCACAACGATCTGCTCCCCACTGAGACCGCGCAAACGGGTCGTCTTGAAACCAATGTGCTCCACGGCCCCCATCAGATCGCCCACGACGATGAAATCCCCGACTACAAAGGGTTTGTCCATGAAGATCGAGAAAGAACTAAAAACATCCCCCAAGATAGCCTGGGCCGCAAGGGCAACCGCTACACCGCCAATACCTAGCCCTGCCACTACCGCTGTGACATTGATACCCAGGTTGTCCAGAACGAAAACCCCTCCCGCGATCCATAGAACTATCCGCGTAACAAGGGTAAGGTTCTTGACGACCACGGCGTTGTTTGGGTCGGTTTGGCCAGAACGGGCAATCCACTTGTTGAGGAAAAAAGCAAGGGCTATCTGAAGCAGCTGCACTGTCTTTACGGCGAGGACGATAACAAAAACGATGTGAAAGAACCGCTCGAGGCTTTTAGCAACGACCAACGAGCGAGTGCTTAGATAGAGCGCGAGAAAGAAATAAACAAGCGGGCCAATACGCCCAATCAAAGTGACGACAAAATCATCTACGTCAGTCGCCGTTTTCTCGGCCAGGCGCTTGAGACGATTGATGACGACTACCCTAAGAATCCACAGACCTAGATAGACCGCACAGAAAATCCCCACAGCCATGAGGTAGGTCTGTATCGTATTGCCAGACCAAATCTGACTTAAGAAACTTTGCATCGCACGTCAATCGTTAATCGACAATCGAAAATATCTATTTCGTGGCCAGTACCAGAAAGAGCCAGCCGATGAGAAAAGCCAGACCTCCGAGTGGAGTAATCATCCCCAGTTTCTTCAGTCCTGTTACAGCCAGCAGATATAGGCTGCCGGAAAAGAGTATGATCCCGATGACGAAAGCGCCACCGGCCTGTCTTACTAGAGACTCCGAGGGTTTGAGTATCGTCAGGGTCCCAACAGCCAACAGCGCCAAGGCGTGGATAAGATGATAGAAGACCCCTGTCTGATAAATATCCTGAGCCTCAGGCCTCAGGTGGGCTTTAAGCCCGTGCGCGCCAAAAGCACCGAGTGCCACTCCCACAAACATCAAGAGACTTCCCAGGCGTATCCAGTTCATGGATTCTCGGGAACAGATTCAGTCGTGGAACCCTTACTCGATGTTCCTGAGGACGAATCCTGCGAAGTAAAATTTGTGAAAAAAGACGCGTAAGGTGACACCGTCTGCGATTGATTACTGACTGGAAGACTGGCATCCAAGGAAACCGAGCCTGGTACGCAAACGTTTTTACAGGCAAGCCATTGAACATCCGCATGGATGGAAATCGTCCCACTGATGTCTTTGGGTACCGTCAATTCACTTGCAAGCAGTACGACACCGACGTATCCAAACGTTTGAATGTCACCCGGATCGAAGAACTTCTGCGGTTGCGGCCAAGCTAATGGGCCAAACAAGACTGGCAGCAAAGACGACCAAACCACTTTTGTGGGTAGTCCTGCATCGCCGGGCGTCTGGGCATAGATATGCCAGCCCTCTTCCAGGGTGAACAAGATTCCAATCCGCGTGCGCCCACCCGGCTGGATGGATGCGTGCTCCGCGATGAGTTCTGCCTTCACCGGATGATCCACCAGCGTCTCGAATGGTTTAAAAGCACCTAAACGGACATCTTCGGCTTCGCTCATAGGCAGCCATCCGCTGAGTAGGATAAGCATGGAAGAAAAGCAGCCCAGAAGCCATGGATTCTCAATCCGCAATCCGTAATCCGTAATCCGTAATTTCCTTGTCCCAAGTCCCATTTTTACTCCCATTCGATCGTTGCCGGAGGCTTCGAGGAAATATCATACACAACACGGTTGACGCCTTTAACTTCGTTGATGATGCGACTGGAGATACGCTCCAGAAGCTCTGCGGGCAGCTTCGCCCAGTCCGCGGTCATGGCATCGAGGCTGGTTACGGCGCGCAGGGCGATGACATGCTCGTAGGTCCGCTCATCTCCCATTACACCTACTGTCTTGACAGGCAATAACACCGCAAAGGCTTGCCATAATTTCCTATAAAGGGTGGGGTCCTCTGGGCTTTGCATAATCTCGCAATGGACGATGAAATCAGCCTCACGCACAATCCTCAACCGCTCAGGGGTCACCTCACCGAGGATGCGCACCGCAAGCCCGGGCCCTGGGAAAGGGTGGCGAATCCGGATTTCCTCAGGCAGACCGAGCAGCTTGCCTAATTCGCGCACTTCATCTTTGAAGAGATCGCGCAGAGGTTCCAGCAGCTTCAAATGCATCCGCTCAGGGATACCGCCCACATTGTGGTGGGTCTTGATGGTGGCTGAGGGCCCACCCCACGCGGACACACTTTCAATCACATCGGGATAGAGAGTACCTTGGGCGAGAAATTGCACGTTTGGAATCGCCTTGGCTTCCGTCTCAAACACCGCGACGAATTCCCTGCCGATGATCTTGCGCTTTTGCTCAGGATCAGTTATCCCCTTGAGGGACTCGAGAAACCGCTGATCTTCATCTGCGTAGCGTACATCCATAGACAAGTGTCGTTCGAATGTCTTTTGAACCTGCTCACGCTCACCCTGACGCAACAGTCCGTTGTCGACAAAAATACAGGTCAGCCGCTTCCCGATGGCGCGATGGATGAGAAGCGCCGCCACCGAGGAGTCCACCCCGCCGGAAAGCCCAAGGACGACATGAGCATCGCCCACTTGCTCATGGATGCGGGCAATGGCTTCATCAACGAAGGAAGCCATGGTCCACTTCCCGTGACAGCCGCAGATGTTGAATAGAAAGTTGGAAAGAATCTTGTCCCCCTGCTCGGTATGCACAACTTCTGGATGGAATTGAAGGCCATAGAGGTGCCGTCGACGATTCGCTATGGCCGCATACCGGCTATTATCCGATTGCGCGGTGGCGATGAATCCTTCGGGTAATACAACAATATGATCGCCATGACTCATCCAACAGACTGAAGATTCCTTCACCCCCTGAAAGAGACCCTCCGCTTTCAACACGTTCAGGATGGACTTGCCGTATTCACGGATATTGGCTCGTCTGACTTCGCCTCCCAGCACACGGCCCATTGCCTGCATGCCGTAGCAAATCCCGAGAGCGGGAATGCCGGCTTCAAAAACATCCTGAGGTGGTAAAGGGGCGTTCGGTTGGTACACACTGGCCGGCCCGCCGGAAAGAATGAGACCTTTCGGGCGTTCTTGGTGAAGGAGATCCGCACTGAGGCGTCGGGGAGGAACGATCTGGCAAAAGACGTGCTGATCGCGAATCCTCCGGGCAATTAGCTGCGTGTACTGGGAACCGTAATCGACGATGAGAATCGACTCATGCGAAGACATGACGGTTGTTGGCACGTTCATGGGTTTGCGTGTTTACAGGTGAGTGCGCTTGCGGCGTTTGTGTTCAACTCGCCCAACACATTCACCCGCCAACCCGCAAACAGCTTCGTTTAAGCTCACTTGCGGGCCATGCCGACGCGCTGGACCTGCTGGAAGATTTTACCCTCGGTCTGAATGGAGGGAGCGATGATAATTTCTGTAAACTGGAGTTCTTTAATCGTCTTAGCACCGATAGTCCCCATGCAAGTAGTCAGGGCTCCCATCAGGTTCTGGGATCCGTCATCCGTCAGGGCTGGGCCAAAGAGTATCTGCTCCAAGGTCCCGGTCGTTCCGACGTAGATCCGGGTGCCGCGTGGCAGACTCGAATGGGGATAGGCCATTCCCCAGTGATAGCCGCCTCCGGGAGCCTCCTTGGCCTTGGCGAACGCAGATCCCACCATCACTGCATCCGAGCCGCAGGCAAAAGCCTTGCAGATATCCCCACCATTGCGCATACCACCATCGGTTACGATAGATACGTATCGACCGGTTTTTTTGTAATAAAAATCTCTTGCGGCAGCCAGATCCACCGTCGCTGTCACCTGAGGCACACCCACTCCCAGCACACCCCGGGTGGTACAAGCAGCTCCCGGCCCTACCCCAACCAACAGGGCATCCGCGCCTGTCTCCATCAACTCAAGGCCTTGCTCGTAGGTGACACAATTTCCCAACATCACGGGAATCTTCATAGTCTTCAGGAACTTTCCAAAATCCAGCGGTTGATAGGCCTTGGCGATGTGCCGTGCCGTAGTCACCGTCGATTGCACGACGAAAATATCCGCGCCCGCTTCCTGAGCGATAGCCCCAAACCGCTCGGCGTTCTGTGGGATGGTGCTCACGGCGCAAGGCACCTTCGCCTGCTTGATTTCCTCAATACGCTTGGAGACTAAGGGCTCTTTGATCGGTTCCTTGTAGAGCCGTTGGACAATGTTCGTCGTTTGTTCCACATCCCCCTCAATGATCTGGGCGATAGCCTCTTCAGGATGCTCATACCGGGCTTGGACCCCATCCAGGTTGAGCACTGCCAGCCCTCCCAGCTTTCCCATGGCGCTGGCAAAAGACACATCCACCACCCCATCCATGGCCGAGGCAATGAAAGGAACTTTGAACTCCAGCTCTCGCAAACTCCATAAGGTGTCTACCTCTGCCGGGTTGACGGATATCGTCCCGGGAACCAGGGCAATCTCATCAAACCCATAACAGCGTCTTGCCCGACGTCCAATCCCAATCCATTCAGCCATCAACGCGCTCCATAAGATACACACACGAATCGTCGATTTACAATTTTCGATTCACGATTGGGTATAGCCTTTCGAACGACAATCGAAAGCACCCAAATGAATCGTTATGCTATCCAACCGACGGAGTTCTGTCAATGTTATAATGGACGCCATGCGAGCCGAATTATTAACGATTGGCAGCGAACTGCTGTGTGGCGCAACGCCCAATACCAATGCCACCTACTTAGCGCGTCGTCTGGTGGATGTGGGGATTGCCTGCCACAGGCAGGTGACGGTGGATGATGACTCCGTCAGCATTGTGCGCGCACTTCAAGAAGCCCTAACGCGCAGTGACCTCGTCATTCTCACCGGTGGCCTCGGCCCAACCTGCGACGATATGACGATAGCAGCCATCGCTAAAGCCATGGGTCGATCTTTAATCGTTCATCCAGCCACTGCTGCAAGTATTCGTCGCTTTTATGCCCGACGTCACCGGACACTCCAGCGCGCCGCTTTGCGACAGGCTGAGCTGCCGAAAGGAAGCATTGCCCTGCCGAATCGGTTGGGAACCGCGCCAGGACTGTGGATGTCTCTCGCTCGCCTTCATCCACGCAACCCAAGTTTCATCGTCGCCCTTCCTGGTGTCCCTGCAGAAATGCGCTTGATTATGGAGCAGTCTGTATTACCTAAGCTGAAGCAATTACGACGATCGGCTCCTTTTGCCACCCTGACTTTGAGGACAGCTGGTGTTGTCGAGTTGGCCATTGAGCGAGTCCTGAAACAACTACGTCTGCCTTCATCCGTACGAGTGGGGCTCTACCCTTATCTGCATACCGTGGATATTCAACTGACGGTGAGCGCTTCGTCCCGTCAAGCGGCGCAGGCTTTGCTCCAACGGATCGAAGAAAGATTGCGTCGGAAATTAGGAGTCGCCATTTACGCAATGGCACAAGAAAGCCTGGAGCAAGTCGTGGGACGTTTGTTGGTCAGTCGTCATCAAACCCTCGCCGTTGCCGAATCCTGCACCGGAGGGCTGATCGGTCATCATCTGACGCGCATCCCTGGCAGCTCCCGATATTTCCGAGGCTCTGTGATCGCCTACCACAACGATCTTAAACGTCAATTATTGGGCGTCACGGAAAAATTGCTCAATCGTTACGGAGCGGTCAGCGAACCGGTCGCAGTGACAATGGCTAGAAAGGTTCGTCTGGTGACTGGTTCCGACGTGGGACTGTCCGTTACAGGCATCGCCGGCCCACAAGGAGCGACTCCGACTAAACCGGTAGGCCTTGTCCATTTCGCTCTAGCCGACAACCGTGGGTCGATTCATTTGCGTTGTCAGTTTATCGGCGATCGCGATCAGATTAAAGCACAAGCAGCTCAGACTGCACTCAACTGGCTTAGGCTCCGACTGCTTAAAAACTTCTAATGCAGCACTTACGTCTGTTGTCGTTCCATGACAGATAACTGAGGTTTTGCAAAATGCATCGAGATTAGTGGCAGTGCTCACGTCCGTTTCACGAGTCATGTGTCAGGTGTCATGAGAAAGCAGAAAATAAACAGGCATATCAGGCATGGCCAAAGTGCTCCTTTTGCTTTCCATGACACATGCAACATGATACAGACGTGAGTACTCGATCTTAGGAATAGGACACAACACTCGGTCAACGCGTTGGCTATTTTTGCAAAAACCCAGCTCTCATCGGGATCCTAGAGGGACATCCGCCAGCAGGCTGTAATGGGGTCCTGCAGAACTCAAGACACTCTGATACAAACTCAGCGTGTCAACCGACCAAGATTCAGGAGCCTTCCACTCAATCGTTTGCAACAAGCGTGTCAAGTCATTCAAATGCCTCCCGGAGCGAACGCGTCCCAGAGTGACATGAACCGAGAAAGGCTTCTGTTCCCTCTCTAAAAAAATTGAGGCACCCTCCTGCTCAATCGCCTCCGCTAATCGTGTCAACTTTTCCTCTCCCTGCGCCAATCCCACCCAAATCACGCGGGGAGCTTGAAAGGACGGAAAAGCTCCCAAACCATCGAGTTCGATATCAAAAGGCTCATAGCCTTTAGCCACGCGTGCGAGCAATTCCTCTATCTTCTTTCGTTGTTCTTCGCTCATGTCTGCCAAAAACTTTAGGGTCAGATGCAGGTGTTCAACCGCAGTCCATTTCACATCCGCACCTGAGCGGGCAAGGTCGCGCTGAAGCAGTCCCAAAGAGGAGAACGCTTTCACAGAAAGCGAGACGGCGATGAAAGCCCTCATCCAACGATGAGATAACCGCGCAGCCACTGCAGCAGAACAATGGTATAGAACGCCGCTCCACAATCGTCGGCCATGATACCCCAACCGGCCGGCAGTCGGGCAAGACGCTTAAGCGGAAAGGGTTTCAAAATGTCGAATATCCGAAACGCTAAGAAAGCGCCTAACAATGCCTTAATACTCGCAGTGAGCCAGGGCAGACAGGACACAATGGCCATCATCCCCCAGACTTCGTCAAGAACAACCATCGGTGGATCCTGTCGAGCCAATAGTTGCTCCGCTCGAGTGCATATCCACGCGCTCAGAACAAAACTCACAATCAACCAGGCAATCAGGACCCATGCAGATAGGCTTCGGGAAACGAACCAACCTACGACCAGACCCAAAAGGCTGCCCCATGTCCCAGGCGCCGGCACGCATTTGCCAAGACCTAGCCCCATCGCCAACGTCTTTGAGAAAAAATCCCTCACATTCATCGACTCGGATCGCTTTTGTCAACGCTAGAATTAAAAGACTTTGCTTCACCTAAACGAACAGCCAGGCTGCCGATAAAACGAATTCCTGAAACCAGCGTCAGGATCATGCTGACGCTCAAGCAGATCAGACTCAACTGCCCCAGCACCGTTAACACCGTTGTCATTGAAGCTAACCCAACGGCTTGCTGGATGATGAGTTGTAAAAAGAGCACGAGGATCGTCAGTACCTGGAAAACCATTTTTAACTTGCCCTCGCGGTCTGCAGGAAGAACCACGGCGCGCGTGGCTGCCCATAGTCGAATACCGGTGATGAGGATTTCCCGTATGGCAATGACCACGACCATCCACAGGGGAGCCAAGTTCAGCAAGACGAAAACGAATAAAACACTCAGGACCAATATCTTATCGGCAATCGGATCCAGGAGAATTCCCAACGCGGTCTTTTGTTGCCACCGACGGGCGAGGTAGCCGTCGAGCCAATCCGTGAAGCTGGCGATGAGAAACGTGACAAAGGCAACCACCTTCGCTAGCCAGCCGGGCATGAATAAAAACCCCACAATGAGAAACGTCAGGGACAGGCGCAGAAGCGTCAGTTGCGTCGGAATGGTCATGGGTGGGAACCTGCGACACTGCAAACGTCTTTTGAGATTGTGGAGCCCCACGGGATGAGCCTGTGGCACTGGCAAGTCCGCTGCGAGTGGGGCGACATCCCGCCCACCCGTTCGCTTAAGTGAACGAACTGGGCCGATGGTCGAAGACCGATGCCCGATGGCGGGGAGGAGCCCCACGGGCTGAGCCTGTGGCACCGCACTCCCACACCTGGGAATTTTCGATTGTCGATTTTGGATTGTCGATTGAAAGACGGCCGTTCAACCGAAAATCGACAATCGTCAATCGACAATTTCCTCGGCTCTCTTGAATCGTTCAAGCAAACCAACTGGGCCATGCCTTCGGCAGTGGGCCAACAATGGGGTGGGATCAACGACCTAGCAGGATGCTGAAAAACGCCAGTCGGTTCAGGGTTCGGGGTTCTGGGCTGGGGGCCAGGACCCGTCTCACCGACGAGCGGTGGTGTATTTGCCCCGAACCACTAAACCCTCGACACAGAGCCACGAAAGGTTTTTCCGCAGCCTGCTAGTACTGTGTCACGGTCGATGTGTCATGTGTACGGAATTGGCAGCCTTTGGCGTCTCACACAGTCGTTGCCACAAGATCATATTCGTAGCTGTCGGTAATTCGAACAGGCACCCACGTGCCTGGAGGAAGCGGCTTTTGGCTGCGGACGTAGACAACACCATCCACTTCAGGACAGTCGGCGCTGGTTCTTCCCACATATTGAGTGGAATCCTCGGGATCATTTTCGTCAATCACCACTTCGCAGGTGCGTCCGATCCACCGAGCATTGACTTGGGCAGCAATCTGTTGCTGTAATTGCATGAGCTGGTCATATCGAGCGTCTTTGATCGCTTGCGGAATTTGGTCCGGAAAACGGAAGGAACCACTCGCCTCTTCCTGGGAGTAGCGAAAGGCCCCCAGCCGTTCAAATTGGATTTCCCGCAGGAAATTCAAAAGATTCTCAAAAGCCTCTTGCGTCTCGCCTGGAAAACCCACAATCACCGACGTGCGAAGGCAGATACCTGGGATACGCTCACGCAATTGGCCAATGGTCTGTCTGAGGTATTGCTGAGTCACTTTGCGATTCATTCGCTCGAGCACTCCATCATCCGCATGTTCGATCGCCATATCCAGGTATTTGCAGATCAGGGACTCATCCCGAATGGTATCTATCAAATCCTGCGTCACACCAGCCGGATGGCAATAAAGCAGGCGAATCCAACGCAGGCCTTGAATCTTCGCAAGCCTTGCCAATAGCTCTGCAATGCGTGGGCGTTGATAAAGATCCACCCCGTAGTCCGAAGTGTCTTGCCCCACGACGATGAGCTCTTGAATGCCGCGTTCCTCCACCAGTTGTTTCGCCTCAGCGATGACCGCCTCCAGCGGCCGGCTGCTCAAGGGGCCTTTGATTTTAGGAATGATGCAGAAACTGCATCCTTTTAAGCAACCTTCCGAGACCTTCAGGTAGGCATAATGGGAGGGCGTCAGCGCCGCGCGCGCAACGTATAAATCTCGATGCGGAACCTGCGGACGCACCCGCAAGCTGCGGGGATGTTTTCCATGAAGCGCCTGCTGGACGACTGTCTGGATATCCCCGAAACCATCCACCCCCACAAACCCATCCACTTCGGGCAATTCCTGAATCAGTCGTTGCTTGAACCGTTGAACCAAGCAACCCGCAACGATGACAGCCTTGATCTTACCTTGTTTCTTGAGCTCGACTGCCTGAAGCACCGCATCAATGGATTCCTGAATCGCCTCCTGAACGAAGCTGCACGTGTTGATAATCACCGCATCGGTACCTTGGCTGGATTCCCTGATTTGATAGCCTAGCTGTTTGAGCTTTCCCAGATAGAGCTCTGAATCCACCAATGTCCGTGGACATCCCAGACTGACCATGCTCACCGTGGTCCCTGACGGCTCAAGGGAATGTTCGGTTTCACTCGCTTTGGAATCCGCAGAAGATGCAACAGCCATGCTTGCTTTCATGCTTTCTTTACTCGGGTTCAGGCAGAGGAGTCACTCCTCGATGCGTAATGACCAGACGTCCTTGATAGGCCAACAGGAGCGGACTGATTGACGTGTCATTGAGCATCAGCTCCACTTGGGAAGGCTTGGCGATAATCACTTCAAAACGCTCTTTAGCCCGCCAATGCTCGTTGGCTCCACGGGAAAGCCTCTGTTGGGCAATCAATTTGCCATCCGACATTATCCGAATCCACGTGGTCCGTTTGGCGCTGATGGCCAACTCTAGAGGCTGCATGGGGCGCAGGGAAAGTTTTAACTCTTTAGCAATATCCTCGGAACTTGCCGTATGGGTAGGATTCAAAGGGCTGAGACTCGCCAATTTCGGAAACGGCTGGCCGGTGAGAGAAAGTTTAGGAATCCAACGCAGCGGATTGATCACAACCACAGCCACGATAGTCGCACAAGCAAGAACGACCTTTGCCAATTGCGGCCATCGCTCCACAATCAAGGAACCCACAGCCACTGTCGCATCCGTCGTGTTTTTATCCGTGGGGAGACTCGTTGGTTCGTCTTGAGCCTGAGCCGCAGGTGGACTGAACCATTGCGCGACCAGCGGCTCAGGATCCAAATGGAGGAACTTGGCGTAGGTGGTCAAGAATCCCTTCACATAAATGGGGCTCATCAGTTGGGGTAGACGATCCGACTCAAGCGCTTCGAGCACCCAGGGCTGGATCTTCGTATGCGCCGTGACCTGTGCCAGAGAGCACTGCTTTTGCTTACGCGCGCGCTGCAGTTGCAATCCCACGCTTTCCACCCATTCCCCGCTTTCCATTGTATTTGTTTCCCTCAGGATTTCTCTGTTTCGACAATGGACATCTTGGGCGTCCGCCTCTGACGCCTCATTGAGGTTCGCATAATGAATGGCCAGAAGCGAATCCCAATCGTCGGTATCTACGCTTGCCTTGCCATCGGTTCACTCTTAACTGAGGTTTTGCAAAATGCATCGACCTTAGTGGCCAAGTAGCCCAGGGCCAAGAAGAAAGTAAATCATGATTCTAAGGTCCAGTACTCACGTCTGTGTCATGTTTCATGGTTTATGTGTCATGAAAAAGCAGAAAATAAATAGGCACCTCAAGTATGGCCAAAGGGCTCCTTTTGCTTTCCATGACTCATGACACATAAACCATGAAACAGTCTTTCATAACACATGACTCATGAAACATGACACAATCCTCATTCCTTCTCTTGGGAAATGACACAACACTCGGTCAACGCGTTGGCCATTTTTGCAAAAGCCCACTCTTAACCAAGATTTCTCTTGGCCGACTTCCCTGTGGTGGACCCACCAGCCCTTCCTGTTCCATGATATCTAGAATGCGCGCGGCACGTCCATAGCCTAGACGCAACCGTCTTTGCAACAGCGACGTGGACGCCTGTCCCGTCTCCAGAACCACCTGTTTCGCAATCTCATAAAGCTCGTCTTTCTCGCTAATGCCGCCAACGGCTTGCTCCGGATGGCGTTGAGAATCCATGAGCTGCTCATCGTAGAGTGGGGATTGCTGTTGCTTGAGGAATAGTGTGACCTGTTCGATTTCCTTGTCCGTTACGAAAGCCCCTTGAGCGCGGATCGGCTTGGCGGTCCCTGGGCGGAGAAACAGAAGATCCCCCCGACCGAGGAGTTTGTCGGCCCCGTTGATATCGAGGATGGTCCGGGAATCCACCTTGGAGGCAACCTGAAAGGCGATGCGGGCCGGAAAGTTGGCCTTGATCACCCCTGTGATCACATCCACGGATGGGCGTTGGGTCGCAATGATCATGTGAATGCCGACCGCCCGTGAAAGTTGAGCGAGACGCGTAATCGCGCCCTCGACATCCTGCGAGGCCACCATCATCAAATCCGCCAATTCATCAATCACGATCACCAGATACGCAAGGCTGCCTTGATGCTGGGGACTGTCGTCTTGCTTGTCCTCAGTGTCCTGAGGAGATTCCGCGGGTGGCTGCATCCGACTCGGAGGCTGTGAAGCAATCCAGGTATTGTATTGCGCGATGTTGCGCACGCTCGCATCGGCGAGCAATCGATACCGACGTTCCATCTCCTGGACCGCCCAGTGCAACGCCACAGAGGCCTTCTTCGCATTCGTCACAACCGGAGCCACCAGATGCGGAATATCATTGAACATCACCAACTCCACCATCTTGGGATCGATCATGAGGAAGTTGACCTGCTGGGGTGTGGTGTGCATCAGGATGCCTAACAGAACACTGTTGAGACAAACGGTCTTTCCTGAACCTGTCGCGCCGGCGATCAACAAATGCGGGCACTCACGCAGATCGGTCATGACGGGTTCTCCGGAAACATCCTTGCCGATGGGAAGAATCAGCGGTGAAGGATGACTGGTGAATGCCGAACAGATCATCAACTCTTTAAGATACACCGTCGTGGAAGTGTGATTCGGCACATCTACCCCGACGCGCCCTTTGCCGGGAATCGGAGCGACGATATGACAACTCGCCGCTTTCATTACCAGCGCGAGGTCATCCGCCAGGGAAACAATTCGAGTCAGCTTAACCCCAGGTGCGGGCGTCAGCTCATAGCGGGTTACCGTCGGGCCGCGGTCCACATTGACGACGCTGGCCTGAACGCCAAACTCCCTTAAGGTTTCCTCCAAAATCCTCGCATTGAGCTGGAGATCCTCAGTCGACTGGAGCTGGGTAAAAAGCGGGGGATTGGCTAACAGGCTGATGGAAGGAAACTGGTAACCTTGCGGGTTTTGACGTTTGGTAAGCTCCAGGGCAACTTTTGATGGAGAGATCGAACCCGATCGAACCCGCAGAGCCGAGGCGTTATTCTGTTCCTGCGCAATCCCTGGCCGTTCCTTAAGCGATAAATCAGCAGACTCGACGTCAGAACCCACCAGTTCCCCGGCCCGTTCTTCATCTTTAGAAGCCGACTTCCTTCGGATGATCCCGGACAAACGTCCGCCAATCGTCTTGCGCACCCATCCTTCGCCCTTCGCTTTTTCAGGCTCCGCTAGATCTTTCTTTGCCTCGGTCACTGCTGCCGACTCATCGTCCACGCTTATCCCCCTATGCTTCAAGGCAGCTCCATTGCGTCGGCCGACTGAATGTCCCGGCTGCGGACTTGCGGATACGGGCCAGGGCAAGAATCCGATCTGAGTAACGATCACCAATGATGACAAAATGCTGATCCCCAGACTCGCCAAGACAATTCCAGCGAAACCGAGATATTCTCGTCCAGAGCTGGCCAATAATAATCCACAGAGCCCACCAAGATCGACTTGTAAATCCGCAGAGGCGCTTTGCAGAGCCAGTAAGACAGCCGCGCTGCTCACCAAACAGATACTCGCGACTGTGATTGAAATTCCGTGGATCTCACGCACTCTGCCCCGCCAAAGCTGCCAGGCCCACAATCCGCACAGCACAGGACCGAGCATGGAAGCCCATCCAAATCCTCCTCGTCCGATGAATCCGATCCAAGCACCGACTAGCCCTCCCCAGTTAGCCGTGGGACGCTGGACCTCGGAGCTGAGAAAGCCAAGATCCTCCAGTTGATAGGTGAGCAGACAAAGTCCAATAAAGACCCCCAGGGCGGCTAAAGCACAGCTACCCACTCGATCTGTCCACCGGTGGGAAAAACGAGCGGTCGCAGAAAAAGGACGTTGCTCGGCACGAGTAGCAAACGGTTGGGTTTGCATCACCGTAACCTAACAGGTTGCGGAAAAACGATAGCTACTCACTTTGCTCAGCTTGCGGAAGATGACTGGGCGCGCTTTTTGGAGAGGTTAATCCGGCCTTGCTCGTCAATCTCAATAACCTTTACGGGAAACTCGTCGCCAAGTTTGACGATATCGTCCACCTTGTTGACATATTGATCGGCCATCTCAGAAATATGAACCAGCCCTTCCTTACCGGGGAGGATTTCGCAGAATGCCCCAAAGTTAACGATCCGCTTAACCTTGGCTTGGTAGGTCTTGCCGACCTCAATATCCTCCGTTAACATCCGGATGATTTGGAGCGCTTTCTCTGATCTTTGGGCATCCGTTGAGGCCACTGACACGCTTCCATCATCTTCGATATCAATCGTCGCGCCTGTCTCTTCAATGATTTTACGAATCTGCCTGCCTCCAGGCCCAATCACGTCGCGGATTTTTTCTGGATTGATCTTGATCGTGGTGATCCGGGGCGCGTAAGGAGAAATCTGCACTCGAGGATTTTTTAAAACCGAATTCATCGCCTCCAACACACTCAGGCGTGCCGGGTGGGACTGAGAGAGAATTTTAGCGATCAGCTCGACGCTGAGGCCTTGCGGCAGCTTGACATCGACTTGAAGCGCTGTCAGGCCTTTTTGCGTGCCTGCCACTTTAAAATCCATGTCTCCCACATGATCCTCCAGCCCCGATATGTCGGTAAGAATGGCGACGAGATCGGCTTCTTTCACAAGCCCCATGGCGACTCCACTGACCGCTTCTTTGACAGGCACACCGGCATCCATCAGGGCTAGGGAGCCGGAACAGACCGTCGCCATGCTGGAAGATCCGTTCGATTCAAGAATATCGGATACGACGCGGATGGTATAGGGGAACTCTGTTTTTGAAGGAATCATCGGGGCCAAGGCCCGTTCCGCCAGGGCCCCATGGCCGATCTCTCGCCTGCCTGGTCCGCGCAGGGGACGAACCTCATTGACGCTGAAAGGAGGAAAATTATAGTGCAGCATGAACCGTTTGTAGGATTCTCCCTCAAGGGCTTCTATCAATTGCTCGTCTTCACTGGTTCCTAAAGTGGTCACCGCCAGGCTCTGGGTCTCCCCCCGAGTGAAGAGTCCGGATCCGTGGGTTCTGGGAAGAACACCCGTCTGGCACCGAATCGGACGCAATTGGGTATAAGCCCGTCCATCCATGCGGACCTGTCGCTGGAGGATTTGCCGACGAGCCTCCTGGTGGTCAACAATCTCAAAAGCCTTCTGGACATCTTGAGGACTGACTGAACCGTTCGACGCACCCGGTGCCAATTGTTTTTGCAAATGGCCAACCAGCTCGGCAATCTCTCGCTCGCGCTCGGCTTTGGTTTTGGGTTGATTGATTTTCTCAAGGACAGAAAGCGCCTGCTGGCGAACTTCATTCACCAGATCCTCAGAAGGCCGATACACCTTCAGAGAGCTCGCCTTCGGCTTGCCGGCGCGTGCGACTAATTCCTCCTGCATGGCGATAAGCGTTTTCAACTGTTCATACCCGAACCCAATGGCTTCAACGAGTTGTTGTTCGGGCACTTCCCTCAGGCCGGCTTCAATCATGGTAATGCCGTGCTTGGTACCAGCCACCACTAAATCCAAGGGACTTTCATTCAGCTGCTGATACGTGGGATTGACGACCCATTGGTTGCCGAGGCGCCCGACGCGAACCACACCCAGGGCATCGTCAAAAATAATCGATGAAAGTCGAAGCGCGCAGGAGGCTCCCACCACAGCAAGGACATCCGGATCGTAGGCCCCGTCTGAGGATAAGACGGAAGCCATGACCTGCAATTCGTGAAGGAACCCTTTGACAAATAAAGGACGGATGGGACGATCGATGAGACGCGCGGTGAGAATTTCTTTCTCGGTGGGACGACCTTCCCGTTTGAAAAATCCGCCGGGAATCTTTCCGGCCGCGTAGGTCTTCTCCCGGTAGTCACAGGTCAGCGGGACAATGTCCGTCTTCTCCAGTGCCGTGGCACTGCACACGGCCGTTACCAAAACAACGGTATCCCCTTGCTGAACGATGACCGAGCCGTCAGCCTGCCGCGCCAGCGAGCCTGTCTCCAGCGAGAAAGTCGAGGAACCCAGTTGTGTTGAGACCCGAGCACTCATTTGCGCAGATTCAGGGTCTCGATCACGTTCCGGTAGGCGTCCTCGTTATGTTGCCGGAGATACTCCAGCAGACGCCGCCGTCGGCTGACCATTTTCAACAACCCGTGGCGGGAGGTGAAATCCTTCCGATGCGTCTGGAGATGTCCTGCCAGATGAAGGATCCGCCCTGTGAGTCGTACAATCTGAACTTGCGGGGACCCTGTATCGGTTGGATGGACTTGTAACTGTTTAAGCAACTCAACTGTTTCCATGATCGGACGCAGTATACTCCTTCGCGCTGCATCCGTCAAGCAGCACTGTGAGCTTGTCTGTCGTCGGTGACGATCGCATCCTTACAGGTCGAGAGAATTTTCGATCGTCGATTTTTGAGCAAACAGGTGTTCTCCCGAAGCTTGTCAGGAACGCAGGCGGAATTCAAGGGGGATGACGATCGTCTTGCGAGGCTCTTGGATAGATGGAGGAAAGGGGGCAAAAGGACCTGCGGTCCTGACAAATCTTAGAGCAAGCTCATGAAGCATGGCTGATTCGCAGGACCGCTTCAAGACAACCGAAGCCTCTTGAAGCGAGCCATTGGGGTTGATCACAAAAGAAACATACACCAACCCTTCACTGAAAATCCCATTGAGCCAATCACGATGATCCCTTGCCGCTTTCTCAATCCGTTCACGAATAGCGCTGAAATAGCTCAACAGAACAGCATCACCCTGGGCAGCCTCCATGAGATTGGCCAGATCTACGACTCCCGAAACTTTATAGGCAACGTTCCCCTGTAAGGATGGCTGACCATCCCTGAGTAAGGGACGCTCCGGAATCTGAATCTGAACGTTCTTCCCAGAACCAGGAAAAGACACCGGATCTGGAGGCTCTTGAGAAGCCATCCGTCCCAAAGGATTCTGAAGCTGTGTCAGGAAACTATCTTGCTGATAGATAATTTCAAGCGGCGGAGTATCGGGTGTCAGACGGGTAGACCAAACCCCTGGCCAAACGGCAAGGCACAGCAACACCCCATGCACTCCCAGAGAGGTGGCAAACGCCCAACGGAATGAACGTGGAGCCCCACCGGACAAACCTGTGGCGCAATGGCGGGGTTGTTCACTGCCCGTAGTCCTTGGAATGTCAGAGCCCATTCCCACAATCCACAATCGAAAATTCCATTAGCTCCACACTACGTCAGATTGGAAATGTCTTCTGGCCAGCCATATTGGCCGAGCAAAGGCACGAACACACAACGCGTAATTTCCTTCTGCCGAACCACTCGGTTTCTCCGATGCACTTCAACGAGCGTCTGGGAATCCCGTGGGCCGATGGGAAGCACCATTCGGCCAGGATCCGCTAGCTGCTCCAAAAGGGGCGGAGGAATCCTGGGCGTGGAAGCGCTCACCAGGACGGCGTCATAAGGCTCATGGTCAGGCCAGCCGAGTGAGCCATCCCCTGCGCTTAAGTGCACGTTGAGATATCCGAGACGCTCTAAAATTTCACGTCCCTTCCCGCTCAGAATCGCCAGGCGCTCGACAGAATAAACCTCAAGAGCCATCTCTGCAAGTATAGCCGTTTGGTATCCGCAACCCGTGCCGATCTCCAACACACGCTCATGCCCTTGAAGACAGAGGCTGCTTGTCATCAACGCCACCATATAGGGTTGGCTGATGGTCTGCCCTTCTCCGATAGGCAAGGGACGATCCTCATAGGCTTGGAGCTGAACCATCTCCGGAACAAACAAATGGCGAGGCACCCGACGAAACGCCGCCAGCATGCGTTCGTCACGCAGCCCCCGAGCCCGAAGCTGCTGTTCCACCATCTGAACGCGTTGCTCGTCAAAATTCATTGCACCTTGGCAAGTCGTTGGGCTCGCCGACTACACAGATGACGCAGGACCACCTGCATAAAGCGCCAGAAATCGGGAATTGGCTCAATGTAGCTGGAGTGCTGCTGATAGATCGTACGGATAGGGACAGAAATCATCTTCCAGCGATAACGCGAAGCAGCCAGGAGCAACTCGGTTTCGATTTCAAAGTGTGTCGAGCGCAAAGTCACGCTGGCCAAAACCTCTTTGCGTATCAATCGAAAGCCACACTGAGAATCCGGGATGGATTGGTGGGTGAGCGCCGAGACGATCCGAGACATCAGATGGTTGGTCCACCGGCGTAGCTGCGGCATCGTATTGGACGTTGCCATGCGATTGCCCAGAACCATTCCCGCATGTTCGCGCTCGCCGGATAAGATGAAACGACAGATCTCTGCGGGATCATGTTGGCCGTCGCTATCCATGGTGACCACTCCATCGTAGGCCATGCGTAGTGCATACCGGAATCCTGTCCGCAGCGCCATCCCCTTACCCAAATTATGCAAGTGACTGATCACGGTCACGCCCTGCTTAGCGGCAATCATGGCTGTCTGATCCTCGGATCCGTCATCGATCACCACGACGTTGAACCCTTGGCGTTTGACATCCTGCACCAACGTGCCAACGGTCTTGGCCGCGTTGAAAGCCGGAATAACCACGCAGTAGCGGCCGTTTACGCTCGAGGAGGAATGATTCATGGGCAATGGAATCGCTGAAACATCAACCACTGGGTGGGAACCTGTTTGAGATGGCGTTCGAAACTTTTGACATAGCCTTGCATCATCTGGCGAATGGCTGTCTGGCGGGAGGATTTTATCTGCGGCCAAATGGGAGGATCGATGCACAATCGAAACGTCCAGAGACCCTCGCGGATAAGAAAAGCAGGAACGACCGGAACGTTCGCTCGGAGGCTTAAAAGCACAGGACCCAGAGGAAACAGATGCTCGACGCCGCAGAAACTTTCCGATACCCCAGGTCCTGAGAAAACCCAATCACCGAGCATTCCTAGAAAACGACCGTTCCTCAACTGGCGCAGGCTTTCGCGTCCGGCGTCCGGCCCCAAGGGAATTACTGCCAGGCCACAGCGCTGTCGTTGACTGTTGAAAAGCGCATCCAGGCGTCGGTCGGGATGAGCCAAAGCCACAACCGCTAGGGGAAACCCCATACGCCGAATCGCAACAGCCCCCGCTTCCCAGTTTCCTAAATGGGCCGTGAGGATGATCGCCCCGCGTCCCTGATGTTGCGCCTGCCTCAAGTAATGCTCGCCTTCCGCATGCACCTTAAGATCCGTCCTCTGATGAATACTGAAAAACTCAGCCAGATAGCGCGTGAAGTTCTGAAAGACCTCGCCGACAAGAACCGAGCGCTCCGGCAGCGTCTGTCCCAAAATGAGACTCAGGTTGTGGGTCACATTTCTGCGCAACGAAGGAGCCGACCGACACTGCCAATCTCCTAAACGCTCAACCATGCGAAAGACAGACTCATCAGACGCCTGTGTGCTAAGCCACTGAATCAACCGACAGCCGATGTATTTCAACATCATCGTCTTTTCTTACCCCACAGTCCATTATTGAGTCTCGCAAATCAGCATGACAGTGTTTCTCGATGGTGAAGCCTGTCATGCAATTGCGCGAGCATCAATAGGATGCTGAGAAACCCGTCTTGGCTCTAGGCGTTAGTATGGGGATGGGGCAAGGGGCAGGAGACAGGGGGCAAGGGAGAACTTTAGCATCTTTTATCTTTCCCACGCCCCGCGTCTCCTGCCCCTTGCCCCACATCGTAAAGCATCGATGGCTGCTGGACACCCGCCAGTTGAAAGAGCAAGTCCGCAATATCTTCAGCGGCATGCGGATGTGCCAGTTGGACCAGATGCTGACGCAGAGCGGTCAGTCGGTCGGGATTATCCAGCAAATCGCGAACCGTTTGACGCACCATTTCCGGCGCACCGGCTTCGACGGCGGCCCCTTGAGAAAGCAGATACCGGGCGTTATACGCTTCCTGTCCCGGAATGGGATTGACGATCACAACCGGCAGGTGTTTGACCAGGGCTTCGGAGATCGTCAGACCTCCTGGCTTGCTGATCAACAGCGTCGAGATGTCCATGAGCTGCGAAACCTGATTCACATATCCCAGTGGCACCACTCGATGTCGAAACGATTGCCGATTGAGCCAACGCAGCAGCGATTGGTTTGTTCCTGTCAGCACGATCAACTGGCAGGCTTGGGGCAGGCTGTCCAGACTCGTCACAATATCATGGATGCGCCCGAAGCCGCCGCCGCCTCCCATGATCAAGATAATAGGCTCTTTAAGATCGAGCCCAAAAGCCTGTGCCGTAGAAATAGAGTCGGTAGCTCTGCTAAACTCAGGATCGATGGGGATTCCCAGAACCCTGACTCTTGAAGGCGCTACCCCTCGAGTCACAAAGCGTTGTTTCACCTGTTCGGAAGGAACCACATAGACATCCACCGCCTCATGGAACCAGTACAGATGAGGCGCGTGATCGGTCAGGATCCCAACCAGAGGAATCTTTAATCCATGGCGTTTCTTGAAATCCGCCGCCACGGCGCAGGGATAGGCCTGCGTGCAGGCGATCACATCCGGACGCACCTGTTCCAGAAGACGTTGGAACTTGGCGGAATGATAGCGGTGCAAGAGGGCTTGTAAAAATTGAATCCGTCGATAGACGGCGGGGTTATCGTACAGATATTCCCAGACGTCCGGCTGGTGGTGGATCAGGGAGTAGTAGGATCGTGCGATGGCCCACCGCACGATCCGGCTGGTGAATTGGGAAGCGTCCACGCTGCTGACTCTGACAGAGCAATCGCGGGACTTCAAGGTGGATTCGATCGCCCGACTGGCCCGATGGTGGCCTGTGTTCGTTGTAATATGCATCAACAAAAACTGCCGTCCGAGCATCATAGCCGTTGGCGACCCATCATGCGGTAAGGTCAATCTCTCATTCGCAGGACCCTTTCGATGCGTCGAGTGGCCTCGCGCAGCCGCTGCTCGGGTTCAACAAGCGCAAATCGTACATACCCTTCTCCATATTCCCCGAAACCGCTGCCTGGTGCCACCACAACCCCGGCCTCATGCATGAGGAGGGTGGCAAACTCCAGCGATGTCAGCGCGCTGAACTTAAGTGGAATCTTGGCCCATACGTAAAACGTCGCATGGGGCATCGATAGGTCCCAACCAATGTTTTGAAGTCCGTGGACGAAAACATCGCGACGATTGCGATAGATATCCACGACCCGCTGGACATAATCCTGAGGCCCTGACAAGGCTTTAATAGCCGCCCATTGCACAGCCCCGAACAAACCGAAATCCACATAGCTCTTAGTCTTTGCAAGCGAAGCCAGCACATCGGCATTCCCGACAGCAAATCCCAGCCGCAATCCTGGAAGGCTGTACGACTTGGACAGGGTATGAAATTCGACCGCCACATCCTTCGCACCAGGCACCTCCAAGATGCTGGGGGCCCGGTGCCCGTCAAAGACAAAATCGGAATAGGCAAAATCATGGACGATGATCAAGCGGTAGTGCTTAGCCCATTCGACGGTATCTTTGAAAAATTTAAGATCCGCCACAGCAGTCGTGGGATTGTGGGGGTAGCTGAGAAATACGAGCTTGGCCCTTCGGGCGACGTCCTGACTGATCCCCCGCAGGTTCGGCAGATAACGGTGATCGGCCTGAATCGGGATGCTGTAGAGAATTCCTCCCGCCAGGATAATACCGCTGAAATGAACCGGATAGGTTGGGTTTGGAACAAGCGCCACATCGTCATGGTTGAGGAAGGACAACGACAAATGGGCAATACCCTCTTTGGAACCGATCAGCGGCAGGAGTTCCGTTTTCGGATTTAAGGACACCCCGAATTTCCGGTTATACCAAGCGGCGATCGCTTCATTCAACCGACGCTCGACTTCACCACTCTTACGCGAGTACCGATAACTCGCGGGATCTTTCGCACGCCTGGCCATTTCTTCCATCACGTGCTTGGGTGGAGGAAGATCGGGGTTGCCCATCCCCAGATCAATCACCGCCTTGCCTTCTTGGATCGCCTGGACCTTGAGTTCATCCAGGATCGTGAAAAGATAAAGCGGCAGACGTTTCAGACGATTGGCCTCTTGAAACTGACGGTCATCACTGCGCTGTTGTTCTAGCCGCACGCGCTGACGCACCTGTTGTTGAATGCGACGGATCGAATAATCAGAAGATAACTTTTTCATTCTGTGAAGCAAAATGGACGGCGTCCACCGCATGATAGGAGCTACGCACAAAGGGCCCTGCTTGAATCCACATCAATCCGCACTGGGCAGCCAGTTGCTCGTAGTGACGAAAACGTTCCGGGCTGATGTATTCCATCACCGGCAGATGATCCGCATCCGGTCTAAGATACTGCCCTATAGTCAAGTGGGTGGCCCCCACCCGCACCAGATCTTGAAAGGTTTGCATGATCTCTGCCTCTGTCTCCCCCAAGCCGACCATCAAACTGGACTTGATAATTTGCGAGCCAGGATGCCTAGCGGCTAACTCAAGCACTTCCAGGGATCGACGATAGTCTGCTTGAGGCCGCAAAAGATTCGAGAGCCGTTCGATGGTCTCCACATTGTGAGCGAACACCTCTGGATGGACCTGCTCCAAGATGAGATCCACACAATCCTTGCGAGCGTGGAAATCGGGAACGAGTACTTCCACACTCAAGCCCGGATTGCGATCCCGCACAGCGCGCACGACCTTCACAAAGTGACCGGCTCCCTCATCACGCAGATCGTCCCGCGCAACGGATGTGATGACCACATGACGCAGTCCCAGGCGCCTTGCGGCCTCAGCGACGCGAAAGGGCTCATCTTCAGCCACAGGCACGGGACGGCCGGAATCGACGGCGCAGAATCGACAACTGCGGGTGCATCGATTCCCAAGAATCATGAAGGTCAACTGCCTCTGCGAATAGCACTCCCTTAGATTAGGACAAAGCGCGCTTTCACAAACAGTGTTCAGTCCCAAATCACTGAGCAATTCACGGACATGCCGCGCTGTTCCATCCGGAGAAAAACCCTTGTGCAACCACCGAGGATATTGCCGCATTAGCCAGATGCTGAAAAACCCCTCTTAGCTCTAACTGAGGTTTTGCAAAATGCATCGAGATTAGTGGCAGCGCTCACGTCTGTTTCATGAGTCATGTGTTATGTGCCATGAAAGACTGCTTCATGTGTCATGAGTCATGGAAAGCAAAAGGCGTACTTTGGCCGTGCTTGAGATGCTTGTTTATTTTCTGCTCTTTCATGACACCTGAGTTCAAGTTTCTAGCGCAACACCTGTATCCTGGTCTGACCCAGGAGAAAGGAGTTGCGCGAGATGCACAGGTACACGAGACTCACCCTCTCCGAGCGCGAGGAGATCAGCCGGGCGTTGGCGACGAGTCAGTCGCTGCGCAGGATTGCCCGCCAGCTCAGGCGCAGTCCCAGCGCGATCTCGCGGCAGCTGCGCCGCACCGGCAAGCGACGGCTGCACACCCGCCGACGACGCTATCGGGCGGCCGTTGCCCGTGTCCAGGCGACTCACGTCAGCCGCCGCCCGCGGCGTCCACGGAAGTTGGTGGAGCCGGGGCCACTCAGCGCAGCCGTGCAGGACAAGCTGCGTCAGCGCTGGTCTCCGGAGCAGATTGCCAAGTGGTTGGTCACGGAGTATCCTGACGATGCCACGATGCGGGTCTCTCATGAGACGATCTACACGTACCTCT
>JAHFGV010000028.1 GCA_023247255.1 Candidatus Omnitrophota bacterium
TGGCCTTTACCTGCATCAGCCGTAGATAGGTGTGGCGAAGCGGCCCCGGATACCGAATGACAAGGTGTGAGGCTTCCACCAGAATCCACCGCAGGTAGCGACTCCCTTGCCGCGTAATCCCGCGCCCGTGGCGCGTGCCGACACTCTGGTACGCCCGGCGCCAGAGCTGCATACCCGACTAACTGTTTGGCAGAGGGGAAGCGCTGAATGTCGCCGATCTCAGCGAGAATCAGCAAGGCTGAGAATATCCCAATCCCCGGGATCCGGTGAGTCGCGCCACGTCAAACGTGCTATCATAGGAGTCTTACATGAATAAAATCAATTACTGGAAACTGAAGTGGGTTACGCGATGGATCGTTCTCTGGGCACTCTGCAGCGGGTGTGCGACGACGCAAACTGTGCGCCTCGATGAGGGACTGGTGCCAGAGAAACTTCAAACCCTGGAGCAAGAAGTGCTGGAGGATACGCGTAAGTTTGGGACGTTTTTGGAGAATAGCGGTGCTTTCTATGAGGATCCCCAGCTTGAAGCCTACCTACAGGAAATCGTCCAACCGCTTGTGCCGGAATTGCCCACTTCGATTCCTTATCGATTTCGCTTTAAAATAGTGCGTGATCCGACCCTGAACGCCTACACGCTGGGTGACGGGGCGATCTATTTCCATACCGGATTGATTGCGCGTTTGACTAGCGCCCAGCAGATGGCGTTCATCGCTGGCCACGAGATCGCCCACGTGATGAATCGGGATTTGGTCTATTTCACGGACAGTCTCCATCGCAAGACAATAACGGCAAAGGTGACGGATCTTGTGCTGACGCCAGCGTTAGCGGTCGTGGGACTGGGTGGGGTCGGGGAGGCTGGGGTGGGTTTGGCGTATAGAGCCTCCATCACAGGTTACGGCCGGCAGCGGGAAGCTCAGGCGGATGAAGCTAGCCTGAAGACTCTGCAGCATCTGGGATACAACGGACGGGCGGCTTTAGGCGTATTTGAGACGCTTCTGGCAGAGGATAAACGCTACCAAAAGGGAATCGAGATTTCTTTTCTCAGTAGCCATCCGGCTAATGAAGAACGCATGAAGGCTGTAAAGACGTTCCTCGGTATTAAGGGTGAGGATATTGAGCCTTCCGAGAATAAAGATACGCTGGATGGTTCGGGTCCGTCGGTATCCCAGCACGACGGCTACGCTATCGATGCGGCGTTTCTGGATGCCACGCATCGGCTGCGCATCGACAACGCAGCTATGGACATTCAACTGCAGCGTTACGATCACGCGATCCAACAGTTGCGCGCGATCTTGGAACGCAGACCTCAGGAAGCGCTGACACATCACTATCTGGCAGAGGCGTACCGGCTCATCGGCGATAATCCTCATGCGTTGAGGAAAGAGCTGAACTACTCTACTTGGGAAGAATCG
The DNA here is from genome assembly GCA_023247255.1 of Candidatus Omnitrophota bacterium. Classification (GTDB taxonomy): domain Bacteria; phylum Omnitrophota; class Gorgyraeia; order Aquiviventales; family Aquiviventaceae; genus JAHFGV01. Next base: position 1,413 of record JAHFGV010000028.1, read on the forward strand.
AGGAGAGAAGAAGAATCGCTGAAGCAGCCAGCCTACTGGCGACAACGCGCCCGCGAGGCCTACCAGGAAGCGATGCGCTGGGATGCCACTCTAGCGGATCCCTATCGTGGCTTGGGCCTTCTGGTTCAAGCCGAGGGTCGCGATGTTGAGGCGTTGGAATCCTTCCAACGTTACCTGGAGCTTTCCCCATCTGCGAAAGATCGCCGGTTCGTCCTGAGTTGGATAGATCGTTTGAAAGCGAATACGTTGAAAGCGAATACTTCGACCAGCGCAAGGTAGTCGTGGAGTAAATCATAAAGCTGAGGAGGATTAAGGATTGATGGTGCGAAACTTTCGGAGTGTGTGGAGCCCAACGGGACAAGCTTGTGGCACCGGCAAGGCCGCTCCTGCCAAGGAATCATGAAACAGCCTGGGAATTTTCGATTGTCGATTTTGGATTGTCGATTGAAAACCGCTGTTCAATCGAAAATCGACAATCGTCAATCGACAATTTCCTCGGCTCTCTTGAATCGTTCAAGCAAACCAGCTGGGCCTAGGCCTTCGGCCGTGGGACCGATGGCGGGGAGGAGCCCAACGGGACAAGCTTGTGGCACCGGCAAGGCCGCTCCGATGGGACCGACATCCTGTCCACCCAATCGGCTGCTAACTGCCGTGTCGCCCACATCCTTCGGCCGTGGCGCAATGGCGGGGTCGGTTCTATGGATTTTGACGCTGGCATTTCCGGTATCGATGCTGACAACGGGTTGCTCGGCCGGTCTTCGGCATCCGGACTTCACCGCCCATCATTCATCGATCCACAGGCTGTCGGTGTTGACTCCGGAAATCGAGGTCTATAAGCTGACTTTCCGCGGCGACAAGCAGATGATGTATGAATTGTTGGAGCCTTTGGCTCAACAAGCGGTGGAGGAACTGGATAAGGCGTTGACCAAACGCGGCTATGAAATCAAGCCCTTAGACCTGAGCAACGAAGCTTTGAACGCGCAACCTGAGCTGAGACAAAATCTCCATACGGTTCGCACCCTGTTTGCCCAGCAACTGGAGCAGTATCAGAAACGATGGTTTACTAAGCTTCGCGGATTCCGCTACAGCATCGGAGCCGAAATCAACCTTTTTGCCGATCAGGCTGGTAGCGACGCGCTGGTTATGATGCGCTGCGTCGGTTTCAAGAAGACTGGCGGAGAGATTGCGAAGGACGTCGCCAAAACGGTGTTGATCATGGCTGCGAGTCTCGGAAATGTGATGGTTTATTGGTATCCTTCAGCCACCCTCATCCAACTGGCCGTCATTGACGGGAACACAGGCGATATTCTATGGTATATCGACAACAAAGATCAGGGGGGTTTTGATATTGCCAAGGAGAAGGCCTTCAGGAAGACCGTCCGGAGGCTGATGTCCAAGTTTCCAAAGGCTGCGGCAGTACCTGCCGCGCCGTCGTCTGCGTCCTTGCCCCATTCTGACGTTCCGAGCGTCAGGGAGGTCCCTCCGATTCCTGCCGTTGGCTCTCCATAAATTCCGCTTCGCGTAAAATTTTGTTTGACAGGAAAGATTGCGTGAGTTATATACTAACCAGTAGTAACGGGTAACACTGAACAGTGCTATTGTGCAGGTAAGGGCGCGAGGGATTGCCCGATGAATCCGAAAGAGGACCAAATCCTCACACTTTCGGAACTGCACGCCTACCTGAAGATTCCCAAGCCTACTCTCTACGCATTGGCCAAAAGTAGCCGTATTCCAGCAGCGAAGGTGGGTAAGCACTGGCGCTTTTTACGCAGCGACATCGACGAGTGGCTTCGAGCGCAACGGTGGGCGGGTCGTCCGCTCCAGCGCCGTAGCCGAAGGACGCTACAGGCCCAGGTTCATGGCAGCCTCACCCCTTAATAATCAGTGTCCCAACAGCCAAGGTCCTTATCGTGTGGCGATTACAGGGCTGGGTGTGATTACTTCCATCGGGGCGGGGAAGGAGGCTTTTTGGGATGCCCTACGCTCGGGTCGTTGCGGTATCAAGCGTGTGCAGAAATTCGATGCCTCCCCGTACCCCACCCAATTTGCCGCCCAGCTTAACGGATTCGATTTCGGTCCCTACATCGATCAGAAATGGTCCCGACGGATGGATCTAACCTCGCAGATGGCCGTCGCTGCGGCAAAAATGGCGGTCAAGGATGCGCGGCTCGATTTGGACCAGCAGGATCGGCAACGCGTCGGTGTGGTCGTCGGAACCGCAATGGCCGGGCACGCCTTTATGCTCGAGCAACACGATGTCTATAAAGAAAAGGGCCCCATGCGCATCAATCCGTTCACGGCCCTGACGGTGTTTCCAGATGCGCCTGCCAGCTTCATCTCGATTGAATTGGGGCTTTACGGGCCGAGTTTTTCCCTGGCAACGGCCTGCTCCTCGGCGTTGGATGCTGTGGGCTACGCCTTCAATGCGATTCGCAAAGGGGAGTTGGACGTGATCCTGATGGGCGGGGCGGAGGCGACGGTTTTTCCGCAGGCCTTCTCAGCGTTTTGCATGTTGCGGGCGATGTCCCAGCGCAACGACGATCCGGAACGCGCTTCTCGTCCTTTTGACAAGGAGCGAGACGGATTTGTTCTCGGTGAAGGGGGGGGCATGCTCATCCTTGAGAATCTGGATCATGCCAGGCAGCGCGGCGCCCATGTCTACGCGGAAATCGTCGGATTCGGCATGACCTGTGATGCCTACCACATGACGGCTCCTGAGCCTTCTGGGCGTCAGGCGTCTCGCGCCATTCAACTGGCTCTGAAGGACGCAGGGGTTGAGCCGGCCGACATCGATTACATCAACGCACACGGCACGTCGACACCGCTTAACGACAAGACCGAGACATTAGTGATCAAACAGGTTTTCGGCCAGCATGCCTTTCGGGTTCCGATTTCTGCGACCAAATCCATGATCGGCCATCTCATCGGCGCGGCCGGCGCGGTGGAATTGATTGCAACCACCTTAGCTTTGGAGCATCAGATCATTCCACCGACGATCAACTACGAGATTCCGGATCCTGAATGCGACCTGGACTACGTGCCCAACGTGGCGCGCAAGGCGACGATTAATATCGCGCTCAAGAATTCGTTTGGTTTTGGGGGAAAGAACTCCGCTTTGGTCGTTAAACGACCCGAGTGATATCCGAGCGTTTCATTACACGATACTGCTTACTGATTGATCGCTGACGACTGACTGAGGCATGGCAGACCTAGCCGCTAAGTGTCCGCTGTTTACGGATAGCAAGATCCTTTGCCGGGTCAAGTTGGAGAGCAAGCACCGGTGGGTGGGAACCGAGCGGACTTGGTACCTACGGAACTATTGTTACGCCGACTATTACGTCGACTGCGAGGACTTCGAGGCCTATCTCGAGCAGCAGGCGATCGTTAAAGGAAAGATTCTTGTGGTAGACGATGAGCCGGCGATGTTGGAGACCCTCAGCGGATTCTTCAGCAGCCGCGGCTACCAGATGATGACCGCTGCCTCCGCCGAGGCCGCCCTTAAACTTTTTGAGCAGGAGCAGCCGTCCTTAGCCCTCATCGACATCAAGCTGCCTGGCATGGACGGAATCGAGCTGCTCAAGCGAGTCAAACAAAATCATCCTTCCGTGAAGACGTTCATCATCACCGCGTATGACGAGGAAAATAAAAAGGCGGTCGAGGCAATCGGCGTCGATGCCTTCTTTGCCAAACCCATCGGTTTGGATCAGCTCAAGAAAAAAGTCATCGAGGTTCTCGTGGACACTGAGCGACGCATGAAGACGCTGGTCAAGCGTCAGGTCTTGGAGGGCGTCCCGAAGGCCAAGCTGCTTTTTATACTGGAAGTCTTGCCGAAAGAAGAGAACCGTTTGAGTGCGTATTTGAAAGAATGTTTCACCGACCGCAGCCGCTGCGGTGGGAACTACGAAGTCGATTTTGCCTATTCGATCAACGAGACCCTCCAGAAACTCATGTCCTTTCGACCGGATTTAGTGCTCATCAACTTTGATTCGCTGTATCAAATTTCTTGCGGCCAGCTTGCCTCGCGCATCGTGGAGTCCCCCTATCGTCCCAAAGAGGTTCTTGTCTACGGCTTGAACCTCGAGGCTTCTGACAAGCAGGAACTGGAGCATCTGGGTATTCAGTACGTCGATCAACGTCGTTCTTTCGCCAAGCTCATCACGATGGTCAAGCAGACTTTGTTGCGCAACGGGCTGAAAACAGATCTCAGCTTGAAATCATGAAGCCATGGCTACCATAAATACGATGGTGACACTTATGAGGGATATGAGGTTGGATAGAAGCAATTAAAACATAATCCGGAGACTTTTCACCAGGAGTCTTAGTTGCGATGCACGCAACCGTCTATCGGTGCCAAGAATGTGGGGAAAGAAAGCGAATCCCACTACCGTGCATAAAGCAACTAAGACTTTTTTATCCACTTAGTAATGTTTGCAATCTGTGATGGAACCTGGGCTCGTGAATAAATTGATAAATATGCATCCGTTAGTCATCAGCGGGCTTATCTCGTGTATCGTTAATCTCTTGATCGGGGCTTTCGTTTTTACCTGCAACCCCCGTCGCTGGGTAAACCGTCTCTTTGCTCTTTTTTCCCTTACAGTCAGCGGCTGGAGTGTCGGTTCCTTTCTGGAGAACGTCATTCCAGACAAGGGCATAGCTCTGAATGTTCTGCGCCTGAACTATCTTTTTGGTATATGGCTTCCAGCAGTCTATCTCCATTTCGCTTATACAATCACCCGGCTCACGCCTGCACGATCCAGAATACTCCGCATCGCTTATGGATGCGCATTAGTCCTTAGCACTGTTAGCTACACCCCGCTATTTATCAGGGACGTGAGGTTGATTCAACAAGAGCCCTATCCCTTTGTTATTTCGGCTCCAGGGCCCATGTACTACCTCTTCTTTACGTTCTTTGCCATCGCCGTCACTGAAGTGTTGAGAGTGATATCGCAACAGCTCAGAATCAGTGAAGGTTTCCGTCGTCTTCAGATGAGCTATCTGGTTTTTGCCAATGCCATCGCCATCGCTGCGGGATTCGAATATTTCTCTCGAGTATTTGGCCTGTTCCATTCTCCGCCGATCGATGACTACATCCTCGTGATGTATTTTCTCGTTTTGGCCTACGCAATCATCAAGCACAGGCTTATGGACATCCGCGTTATCATCCGCCGCAGCCTCATCTTTTCTATCCTGGTGACGATACTTACCGTGGGCTATTTTGTTCTGGTCTACGCGGGTGAGTGGCTTTTACGCATGAGCTTTGGCTACCACTCGATAGGGCTTAGCCTAGTGGCCTTTGCCTTGATGGCGCTGGTTTTTCAACCCCTAAAAGTGGGAATCCAACGCGCTGTAGAAAGGTGCTTCTTTAGAGCCCCTCATGAAGAGCTCATCAAGCGGATGGAGCGGCTGGAACAGGAAGTTCGCAAGACCGATCAGATGAAGGCGGTTGCCATCTTGGCAGCGGGCCTTGCGCATGAGATTAAGAACCCGCTTACCGCCATCAAGACGTTTACCGAATTTTTGCCGACAAGGCACACAGATGCCGAGTTCAGGGAGAAGTTCCACCGGATTGTGGGAAAGGAAGTGACCAAGATCGATCAGATCGTCCGTCACCTTCTTGACTTTGCAAAGCCAGTTCCTACTACGCTTCAGCCACCGTGATCTCGTCGATCCTTGATGAGATGCTGGATTTCTTAAGCAGCGAATGCTTCAAGCGCCGAGTCAAAGTGGAGCGTTCTTACGAAGATGAGCAACTGATGATCCTTGCCGATTCCCGGCAACTGCGCCAAGTTTTCTTAAACCTCATCCTCAACAGCCTCGATGCGATGGACGGATGCGAGGGTGGAACGCTGAGCGTTTCCACTTGGCAGCGGGACAGTTATCTTCTCCTTGCCATCGCCGACACAGGCTTCGGCATTCCCAGAGAGCACTTAGAGCACATCTTCGATCCCTTCTTCACGACCAAATCCAACGGCACAGGCTTGGGTCTATCCATCGTGCGCGACATCATCACCGAGCATAACGGCACCATCACCTTTGACAGCGTCGTCGGAGTCGGCACCCGCTGCACCCTGAGGTTTCCAGTGTCCAGTTTGGACAGTTCGAGCGCAGCGAGTGAGGGAAATGGTCTTTCGACAATACAATCCGATCAATCTGATGGAGCACTAGCCGGTTAGGTATGATTAGGGAGTACGGAGGGTAGGATCGTGATGGCCGACGTTTCGAAGCAGGATACCCGAGCGCGTAGGTTCAAAAGTCAGCCGCAGATCACGCGAGATTCGAATGGCCCAGATATTTTTAGTGCCTTGCAGCTTCTTTGTATGAAGAGAAGGGTGTCGCCAATTCTGCGCCATCAGCCTCAAGTGGCTATCAACAGCAACTTGCCACTCGGCAGGCAGCTCACGGTAGGTCTTCTCGAACCGCGCAGTCCAGAGAAAAGTCATCCCACCACTTGTCTAGTCTGCCAGAGGCAGGTGGCTGACATACGTCAGGCTGGCCCTCAGCCAATAGCCAGGTGGTGGGGTCATGACTCCTTCTTGAGTGATCGAAGGAGTCCATCGACCGAATCAGCTTTCTTCACTCGGCCGGCCTTGATATCGGTGTCGGCTTCCTGCTCAGCCTCCTGCCATTGCTTTGTCCAGAACCAGGCTTGGTCTAAATCGACGGCCCGCTTGGGGGTCAGGATGAGCTTTGCGCCCTTGACAGCAATCTCGACGATATCACCGATTTTTAGACCCAGTTGTTTGCGGATCTCCGCAGGGAGGGTGACTTGATAGTTTTGCCGGATTTGCGCAATCATGATTTTGCCTCCTCGTTTTCAAACCCGAGGATTAAGATATCACCAATTTAAGAATTTGTCAAATCGTTAGATGAATAAAAAATCAGGTGAATGAGGTGAATGAGTAAAAGGATGCGCACATGCCAATCCTGATCCCTCAATTTTTTACGGCACTTCTAACGCTAGGATTAGGCGGATTTGTCTGGTTTCGTTTCCCAGACTCGCCGCTGCATCGAGCCTTTGCGTTTGTTGCGGCTTCTATCTTTCTCTGGTTGATGAGTCAGGCGATCTATGTTCCCTACACTGGAAGTCCTGAGCAAGCGGCTCTGTGGAGCAAGATTTGTTATCTGGGGGTTCCCTTAATTCCTGTAACACTCTACCATTTCGTGTCCCATGTAGGAGGGCTTGCCGTCAGACGTTCCTCTCTCCAGGCCGCTTATGTTCTTGCGGGAATATTTATCCTGCTTGCTTGGGGCTCTCCGTGGCTCATTGGGCTGCATCAGTTTCCATGGGGCTACTTTGTAGCAGCCGGTCCCCTCCACCCTCTATTTTTGCTCTTTTTCTTCTGGCTCTATGCCAAGTCGTTATATCACTTGTGGTGTGTGAGTAAAGATGGAAACCAGACGACTTCTGTGCGTAACCAAGCGCGAGTTCTCTTTGTTATCTTTCTTCTTACTGCATTTGCCGCCGTTGACTATTTGCCTGAATATGGACTCAACGTACAACCGAAGGGCTTCCTCTTTATCGCTATTTTCTTTAGTCTAATGGCATACACCATCGTGCGACACCAGTTGCTCGATATTCGCGTTGTGATTCGGAAAAGTCTTGTGTACTCCTCTCTCATTGCCTGCATGACGGCGACCTATCTGGTGGTTGTTCTGGTCGCAGAGAAATGGTTTCAGAACTATGCTGGCTATCGGTCATGGCCAGTGACTGTTATTGTCGCCTTCCTCATTGCGCTATTCTTTAACCCTCTACGCAATCAGATTCAAGCATTTGTCGACCGCGCCTTGTTCAAAGCAACTCCGATAGAGTTACTGGAACGGCAAGAGCGTCTATTGACTGAGCTGCGCAAGACCGATCAGATGAAGGCGGTTGCCATCTTGGCAGCGGGCCTTGCGCATGAGATTAAGAACCCGCTTACCGCCATCAAGACGTTTACCGAATTTTTGCCGACAAGGCACACAGATGCCGAGTTCAGGGAGAAGTTCCACCGGATTGTGGGAAAGGAAGTGACCAAGATCGATCAGATCGTCCGTCACCTTCTTGACTTTGCAAAGCCAGTTCCTACTACGCTTCAGCCACCGTGATCTCGTCGATCCTTGATGAGATGCTGGATTTCTTAAGCAGCGAATGCTTCAAGCGCCGAGTCAAAGTGGAGCGTTCTTACGAAGATGAGCAACTGATGATCCTTGCCGATTCCCGGCAACTGCGCCAAGTTTTCTTAAACCTCATCCTCAACAGCCTCGATGCGATGGACGGATGCGAGGGTGGAACGCTGAGCGTTTCCACTTGGCAGCGGGACAGTTATCTTCTCCTTGCCATCGCCGACACAGGCTTCGGCATTCCCAGAGAGCACTTAGAGCACATCTTCGATCCCTTCTTCACGACCAAATCCAACGGCACAGGCTTGGGTCTATCCATCGTGCGCGACATCATCACCGAGCATAACGGCACCATCACCTTTGACAGCGTCGTCGGAGTCGGCACCCGCTGCACCCTGAGGTTTCCGTTGTGTCGTTCCAGCAAGGCAACCCCAGAGTCTGTAGGATACCAGCAATGAATAACGCTGACAAAAAGCGCGTCGTAATTACCGGCCTCGGCGTCGTCTCACCCAACGGCCTCGGCAAAGAAGAGTTCTGGCGCAACTGTTTTGCTGGTGTTTCTGGAATTAAGCCCATTACCCTCTTTGACACCTCAAAGTATCGTTGCCATTTAGCTGGAGAGATCAGTAATTTTGATCCAGCCCAATACCTCGGCCCCAAGGGGCTGCGTAACCTCGACCGCACGACCCTTCTTGCCGTTGTCGCAGCCAAGCTCGCCATCGATGATGCTCATCTTGAGATCACCGATTCCAGCCGCAATGACATCGGCGTCGTTCTCGGCTCAACCATGGGCAGCGTCCATTCCATCAGCGAGTTCGACAGGACAGCTTTGCGGGAAGGCCCCCGCTACGTCAACCCCGCCCATTTTCCGAACGTGGTGATTAACTCACCAGCCAGCCAAGTGGCCATTCGCTTTTGCCTTCGCGGGTTGAATTCCACGATCTCAACCGGATTTAGCGCCAGCCTCGACGCCATCGGCTATGCGATCGACATGCTGACGCTGTCGCGCGTACGCACACTCCTTGTCGGTGGCGTCGAGGAGCTGTGCCTTGAGACGTTCCTCGGTTTTTACAAGCTCGGCTTCCTGGCCACATCACAGAATGGCCAGCCACCTCCATACGCGCCATTTAGTCCGCAGCGATGCGGAGCTTTGTTGGGGGAAGGGTCTGTGTTTGTCGTCCTGGAATTGCTTGAAAATGCCACCACTCGCGGGGCGAGGATCTCTGCTGAGCTCTTAGGATATGGCACACAGTTCCATCCGGCGTCGTTGTATCGCTATGACCCGCACGCGCAGGGGGGCATTGCAGCAGTGCGCCAAGCCTTGGAAGACGCTGGCCTCACGCCGGAGGACATCGACACCATCAGCGCCTCGGCCAACTCCACCAAGGTAGGTGATGCCATGGAGCTGAGTGCGATGACAGCTGTGTTCGGCTCCCGCACGCCGATGATTCCGCTACTTGCGGTCAAGTCCCTGCTGGGTGAATCTTTTAGCGCTGGCGGGGCGTTTCAACTCGCCCTGGCCATCGGCGCCCTAGCTCATCAGGAGGCCCCGGCTGCGACTGCGCGCCAGAATGCGCATCCAGAAACTACTCAGGGCGGTGTGGCCATGGCCCTGCGCGAGTCTCCTATCAGCCGTGCCTTAATCAATGCATTCGGCCCCACCGGCGTCTCATCGGCATTAGTTATCGGTAACGCTGCGCTGGTGAATTGAACTGAAGGATGAGCGAGCAACTATTGGTTCGTGATTCGAAAGCGCTGACACTGGCCCCGCGATCTCTTGAGGGTCGAGTGATGATCGTCACCGGAGGCAGTCGGGGAATCGGGCGGGCGATTGTCGAAGAGTTGCACCGTCAGGGTGCCAAGGTGGTTTTGACCTATGCCCAGCCGCGCGCCGCAGCAGACGATCTGCTCCAGCAGCTTCAACTTCCGGTAGAGGCAGAGGATGCCCTTGCGCTTCAGGCTGATGTCAGAGATCTCAAGCGCGCTCAAGAGGTGGTTGCTGAGACGATTGAGAAATTCGGCCGGCTCGATGGACTCGTCAACAACGCCGGCATCGTGCGCGACAAGGCGTTGATGTTGATGGAGCCATCCGATTGGAACGATGTGCTGGAGACAAACCTGACCGGTGTCTTCAACCTATGCCGCGCGGCGATCGTGACGTTCATGAAACAGCGCTCTGGGCGCATTGTGAACATCGCATCCGTTGCCGGACTCGTGGGCCTTGCTCGGCAGGTCAATTACTCGGCAAGCAAGGCCGGTGTCGTGGGGTTGACCAAGGCACTGGCCAAGGAGGTCGCCAGCTACAACGTTACGGTCAATGCTGTTGCACCCGGCTACATCAGTACGGAGATGGTCAGCGCGATTGAGGAACGCCGCAGGGATGAGTTACACAAACAAATTCCCTTGGGACGCTTCGGGCAGCCTCAGGAGGTAGCTGGGGTTGTGGCGATGTTGCTGGGTGAGGGTGGCTCATACATCACTGGGCAAGTGATCGTGGTCGATGGGGGCTTGGCCATTTAGCTGGGACCATGCGATGAGAACCACACGAGAACGTGCGTAAAGGAGGCCAAGATGAAAACAGTCAACGTAGAGCAGGAAATCCGGGAATTGATCGCCGACATCATTGAGATGGCGCCTGAGAAGATCGATCCCGATGCCCATCTGGTCGAGGATCTCGGCATGGATTCCATGATGGCTTTGGAGATTCTCGCAACGATGGAGAAAAAGTTGAAAATCCGGATTCCCGAAGACGATCTTCCGAAGATCACGACGCTAAATCACGCGATTGAACTTGCCAAGAAATATATCAAGTGAAGATGCGTTACTTTGCAGACGCAGCCAATTTGTCCGACTTCGCCAAAAGACTGGTTGCAGTGGCTTGCGTGACGAAACGGCTGGCATCGAGGATTTCTAAGGCTACCGGTTTGTGATTCTTTGTAAAGTGGACGATGACTGGACATAACTCCTCAGCATAATCGATGGGCCGTTTAGACACTTCGACAAGCAGGATGTCCACAGTTGGATCATACCGCATGCGAAGACTCATAGCGACTCCTTCTCCTGCTTCTACTCAAGACACTGTTGATGGCCGGGCACGAACGTGGGGAGCTTTTGTCCGGAAAGACACAACCCGAGTGGCTAAGAACATGTCCGAGACAAGTGTCTTTAGACAGAAGGGATGCGCGCTAGCTGAGGATTGCAGAGACTCGCTGCTTGATCTCTTGGACAGCCGAGGGAGGCAGTTGCCCCAGAGCTTTTCGTATCAGACGTTGATCGATCGTCAGCAGCTTCCCACACTTGACGATCGATGGTTTGGGCAGGCCAGCAGTTCGCAGATCTACGCTACTGAGTCGATAATCTTCTGGGTTCGGCGCGGGTGGGATCTGGGAAGTGATGGCCAAGACAACTACATCCCGCTGTCTTACGTTAAACGCTTCTGCCGAGGGGATAAGAGCTGGGCGCTGTTTTGCAGTAGTGAGATCAGTAAAGGGAAAAGGCAGAAGGACGACGGCACCTTGTCTATAAATCGTCATAAATGGCGTCGTCTAAATTCTCCCAGAATTGGAAGGAAGGCTCGGCTAACTTCAGGGAAGCGAAATCAACCCCTGAGGTCTTCAGCAGTCGTGGCAATTCAGCCAACAGCCGCCGTTGATCCTTTGGAGGAAAGTACTCAATGGCCTGTTCAATTTCCTGGAGGGTTAGACACATCTCAAGCCTCTCTACTAAAGAGTAGAGACAGCCGTTCTTTTCCTGTCAAGCTGTCGTCCCGTGCTCCACGGTCAAGTTCTGGCTGCCGATGACGTTTCCTGGAGGTACTGGATGCCGTCGATTTTGACTATACCAGCACAACTCGATTTCGAGCAGATCAAAGCGATTATTCCCCAGCGCTTTCCATTTTTGATGCTCGATCGCGTGATTGAGATTGAGCCTGGGATACGTGTCGTCGGATTAAAGAATCTGACAGGCAATGAGCTCTTCTACCAAGGCCATTTCCCCAAGAAGGCCGTCACTCCCGGCGCCATGATCACTGAGGCCATCGCCCAAACCGGCATTGTCTTTTTCCATGTCACGCAACCCGATTTGAGTGATGTTACCTATCTGATGGGCAGCTTGAAGATGCGTTTCATCTCTCCTGCTTGGCCTGGGGATCAATTACGCATCGAGGTGAGTCCTATTCGCCTTACGTCGAGCGCAGGCATCTTCCATGCAGAGGTGAGCGTTGGGGATCGTACCATCGCCCGAGGTGATTTCGGCTTAGTCGCCAAGGAAAACCACGCGCTATGATTTTCAACCCTTATGCTCTGATTCCCTTAATCGCAGCACTACTTGTTAGTCTCCTGGGTATTATTGTGTTTCTCCAAGACCACTCCTCCAAGCTTCCCCGACTCTTTATCTGGCTTTGCTTGATCGCTGCAGCATGGCCAGCGTTTCTTGCACTTACACTCTGTCAAACTAATCCTGAGCGAGTCGTTTTCTTCATGCGTCTCGGGCATACTGCGCCCATTTTCTTTCCATCCTTGTTTTTTGAGTTTGTTATTACCCTGATACGAAAAGAGCGACTTCGTTGGATTACCATCTTGTTATGTGTAGAAGCGGCCATCATTCTTCCCTTATCATGGTTCACAGACTGGCGATTTCCTGGGACTGTGATTCACTATTCTTGGGGAATGTACGCTACAGCTGGTCCGCTGATGACGGTAGATGCCTTGACCGCGGCAGCCGTCATACTTTCTTCTTGCGTCTTGCTGGTGTATACATATTTTAAAGAACGATACAGCCTATCTCATGTAGAGCGCAATAAGCTTCGTTCCATGATGTTCGCCATGATCATCTTTAGCATTGCGCCAGTCGATTATTTACCAAAATATGGAATACCGATATTCCCATTTGGTTCTATTTGCGTGGTCCTTTTTGTCATTGTAGTAGCGTACGCAATTATTCGCTATCAAGCGCTCAATTTTCGTCTTGTATTGCGAGATACAATAATCTATTCCACGCTTGTGGCAATGGTTTCTGGAATCTATTTTAGTTTTCTTCTCATTGCGGAACGACTCCTTCAGGGTTTCATCGGATATCGTTCGCTAGTTGTATCCTTGATCGCTGGTATGGTGATTACTTTATGTTTTATACCCGTTAAGGAGTTTATCCAGTCGATTATCGACCGTCTCTTCTTCAAAAAGAGCCCAGCAGAACTGGCAGAAGAGAACAAGCGGCTGATGGGGGAGGTGTCTCAGTCAGAGAAGCTAAAGTCTGTCGCTGCCTTGACAGCGGGCATGGCGCATGAGATCAAGAATCCCCTCTGTGCCATCAAGACCTTCGTCGAGTACGTCCCCGAGCGACATAACGATCCTGAGTTTCAAGAAATCTTCTCCCGGATCGTACCGAAGGAAGTAAACCGGATCCATGCCCTTGTCCAGAGGCTCCTTGACTTTGCCAAGCCATCGCCTGCGAACAAACGTCTGGTACGAGCCTCTTTCCTCATCGATGAAACCCTCGAATTCCTCAGCGCTGCTTTGCTTGAGAAGCGAATCCAAATTATCCGAGCCTATTCGGAATGTGATACTCTCTATGCCGATCCTATTCAGATGAAGCAGGTTTTCCTCAACCTCTTGCTCAACAGCATCGATGCGATGGAAGGCCCAGGCAACATCAGCGTATCGACCATCCAGGAAAACGCTTATATCGAGGTTTTGGTTACCGACACAGGCCGTGGAATTTCAAGGAAAGACCTCGCACGGGTGAGTGAGCCCTTTTACACGACCAAATCCAATGGTACCGGCCTTGGACTTTCCATCGTTCGCAACATCATCCAGGAGCACGACGGATGCATGGAGATCGAGAGCCTTGAAGGTGTTGGAACTACGATACGAATAACCTTGCCGTTAGTCCATGAGCAGCAGACAAACCAAGTATGCAAGGAGGCAGGTTCAGAAGCAGTACAGAATGCAGGCCTGAGGGTGGGTTCTATTACAGATGCTTGAGGAACCGGCGCACTTCATCATGATTTCCAACGAACGTGAAACAGATTTCGTCTTTCGTGCGCCAGAAAAGAATACGCTGGTCGAGTCCAGAGCGAATTTCCCACACCGCAGTACGCAGCTTAGTCAGACCAAACCCAGCAGGAAGCGGTTTGGCATCCATCGCTCTGATAAAAAGGTCAACGCGTCGTTTGATCTCCAACTGTTGAATGGGATCGAGTCGTTTGAGGCTGCATTCAAAGGAGCTGTCGAAAGAATAGCGCAGCTACAGACTCCAGAGGTGTTGCAGGGTAGCTTCTTTGGTGCGAAAGGTTCGTCGGCCCACACGCCCTCGAGAGCACTGTGCAAGAAGAGCGATATCTTCATCAGAGAGATTGCGATCGGGGATGATCTTCACTTTAGTCAACGAGACCCGACTTCTCTCAACGATGAATCCCACTGTTCCCCCTTTTCCTGCAATTGCCAAAGCCTGTTGGACGGGCTTAGGCAATTGGACTTCCCCATTGGCTTTGACATTAGCCGAAACGATTTTAAGAGCCATGAGTTACCTCTTGTTCTTGGGGGAGGGGGTTCGCTATCCCCGACGAGACTCTCAAGGTGACATTGGATCGCTTCATGGATGTTACGCTTCGTCTCTTCCAAGGTTTCCCCTTGACTGTAACAGCCGCTCAGCGAAGGACAGAAGGGGCGTAGTAGCCCCCTGTTTCATCCGGTTCAATAACAATCGTGAAATGACGAATGGTTGGTACCCTAGTAGTCAGTTTCATCGAAATCTTCTCTTGAATGAACAAGACAAGCCTATCACGCAGGGTTTTATCTGTCAACGTTGTCCTGACGACGATGACAACCCAAACCATTTGCCGAAACCGCTTCACGATGAACAATCGCAGAATCTCTGACAGAAGACAAAATTGGAGAAGATGTTGCTGACCATTCCCTTTGTTCAGTATCCACGGGCCACTAGTCACCAGTCACTGACCACTAACTGGATGGCTCAATATGGCATATCCTGAGAGAAAGCGCGTGGTAATCACCGGCCTCGGCGTCGTTTCCTCCAACAGCAATCGGCAAGGAAGCAGGTTCTGTCGGCACGTCTATAATCAGGAGCTGAGCCGTTATGGGATGCGTAACTTTCGGTGGGCAAAGTCGATGATGGTGTTGAGTCGCATAAGCAGATCGAGCCCAAGCAAACCATCGATGGGGCTTTCGGCTGGCAGTTCGCAGAATGGGTGTGCGCTAGCTGAGGATTTTAGAGAGTCGCTGCTTGATCTCTTGGAGAGTCGATGGAGGCAGTTGCCCCAGAGCTTTTCGGATCAGACGTTGATCGATCGTCAGCAGCTTCCCACACTTGACGATCGATGGTTTGGGCAGGCCAGCAGCTCGCAATACAAACGAGGAAGACTCAGAAGCAACACAGAGAATGGCGGGCTAACGGTGGACTTTATCAAAGATGAAGAAGTTCCTCGAGGCTTAGGCCAGTTGTAAGAGCTTAATTAGAGGTACTTGAGGAATTCTTCTTGGGAAATACCAAGGTCGCGGACGATAGATTTGACGAGTTTTGGATGTAGGGTTTTTCCGGAATGGTAAGGGATGGTGACCCGAATTCCTTGTGGGTTGCGAAAGATTTTATGGCTTCCCGACTATCGTACTTGGATAAACCCAAATTGCTGGACGATGCGAATAGCTTGGGCAGCAGTGAGCCGTGGCAAACGCTCACTCATACGGCAAGTTCGAGTGTGGTGACACTAATGGATTCTGGTGCGGGGAGGTTTTGATGTGTGGCCTTTCGATCCTCGATGTGAAGCCGAATAGCATCTTTGATATTTTTGAGGGCTTCTTCGTAGGTGTCGCCTTGGGTGTAGCAGCCTTGGAGGGCTGGGCAGTAGGCAAAATACCCGTCCCTGTCTTTCTCAATGACGACTTCAAGCATCACAGTTTTCATCATCTATTCTCCTTGAGTGGATTCAAGTATATGTGGCGCACGTCGCTGTGTCAATGTACATCATTGTTTTGTTCAGTACTTCACTGACCACCAGACTGGTCACTGAGATATGGCATATCTTGACAAAAACCGCGTCGTCATCACCGGCCTCAGCGTCGTCTCTTCCATCGGCATTGGCTGGAAGATTTTTTGGGAGTCGTTACTGGCTGGCCGTTCAGGTATTCGCAGGATCAGCTATCTCGACACTACTGATTATCCCACTCATTACGGCGGCGAAGTCGTTGACTTTGATCCCTTGCAGTTCATGCCATCTCCTAGATAGGGTAGGCAGGGGAAATGGTGGTGATTGATGTCTAGCAATCGAGACGTGCGGATTTGTATCATAGGTGCTGGCGCTGCGGGAATCGCCGCGGCCCAGGCACTGAGGCAGCTTGGGTTTCGCCACATCACAATTTTGGAGAAGCGCGATCGCATCGGGGGCAAGTGCTGGACATAGCTTTCCGAGAAACATTAAAAAGCTATACGTTAGTATCAGGAGCGTGAAGATGTCCGATGACGGCACGTTATCCTTGAAGGTGCTTTCGAAAAAGGAATGCGAAATATTGAGGGTGATTGGGTGTCGGATCATCCCACAAGCAAAGAAGGCTCCGCAAATAGATTTGGCGCAGCGCATTGACACGGTACTGGTGGATGTCCAACAGCAGATGAGAAAGGAGTTTAAGTTGCTGCTTGTGGTGTTTGAATACGGAGCACCTCTACTAGGGCTGACATGGAAGCCGTTTACAAGTATAAGCGAGGTGGAGCAGGATAATTATCTTGCCGGGTGGGAGCGAAGCCGCTTACCTTTCAAGCGGATGGGATTTCAAGTGCTGAAGCGATCTGTGTTGGCGGCATACTATGGCTCTGAGTGGAGCTGGAAGCAAATTGGCTACCGTGGCCCTTGGTTAACAAAAGGATATCCCCATAACTATGCCGGCACAGGCATCCAAATCCCATAGCGTGATCGACACAGACATCTGCATTGTTGGCTCCGGTGCTGGTGGAGCAGTTATGGCCAAGGAACTGGCAGAAGGTGGGCTTCAGGTAGTTATCCTGGAAAAGGGACACCATTACACCCAATACGATTTTACACAGCGGGAAGATGAAATGCTAACAAGCCTCTATGAAGATTGCGGTATGCGTGCAACGACAGATCAGTCAATACTGATCATGCATGCCAAAGGGGTTGGTGGGACGACGTTAGTCAACGATAATATCTGTTTACGCGCTCCGGAGTTTGTGTTTGATGATTGGAGTCGCTTAGGGATCGAGCGGGTGACACCGCAAGCCATGCGGCCATACTATGAAAGGGTCGAGAAGGAGATTGCCGTCTCGCGGATCCAGGACCATGATGTGAGTCGCAACGACCAAATCTTCCATCGTGGTGCTGAACGGTTAGGACTTGAGCCGCGGCGCTTTTCCCATAACCGGAAGGACTGCATTGGATGTGGGTTCTGCTACTGCGGTTGCGCGTACAACCGCAAACGAGACATGATGCTCACCTATCTGCCGAAGGCAGAAGCAGCTGGAGCGCAAGTACTAGCGGATACTGAAGCTGAGACAATTGAGCGGAACGGCCATCGTGTTGAAACCTTCACAGGTCGCCAGCGCGACCCAGAGAGCGGACAGATTTCCCGAACCATTGTTATTCGCGCCAAACGTTTTGTGATTTCGGGAGGAAGTATCAGCACACCAGCCTTGCTGTTGCGCAATGGTTTTGGACGGTTGAATCCGAACATTGGCCGACATCTAACCCTGCATCCCATTCTCCCAAACATTGGGTTAATGGGTGAGCCAACCCATTTCTATGAGGGTATTCCCCAGTGCGAGTATGTCGATCGATTAGACCCAACGAACGGTACAGGCTTTTTGTTAGAGGGGATTGGCGCCCACCCAGTGTTGACGTCCCTGGTGATTCCTTCTTTTGGTATTTCGCATCAACGGGTTATGCAACAGTTCGATCATTTTACAATTCATTACATTATGGTAAAGGATCGCTGCCAGGGATGAGTCTACATCACGCCAAGCGGTGAAGTCTCAGTTTGTTACAGGCTCCATGAACAGGATAAGCACAGTCTGCGAGAAGGGATAAAACTTTCAGTGAAGCTCTATTTCGCAGCTGGCGCCAAGCAGGTGTGTGTGAACCACATTGACGTGCCCCTTCTGGAAGATGAGCGACAGGTCCACAGGATCGATCGGCTGCGGATTGAGCCAAACTGTATGGCGCTTTTTGCACCACACCAGATGTCAAGTTGTCGCATGGGGTTTGATCCCCACATTTCGGTAACAGACGCCTATGGTAAGATCCACGGTATGGAAAATCTCTATATCGCTGATGCCAGTCTGTTTCCGACATCGCTTGGCAGCAATCCGCAGTTAACCATCATGGCGCTGGCAACGCGCAACGCGGAATTCCTACTCAGCAATAATTGAGTGACTGGACGTACAATCGGAGGGCAACAGACAACATAGAGGATGCCTTCCTAACCGTTGGATATCGATGAATCATGCGATTGGATCTGGGTTTGCCGGTCTATTGGCATTGGTGTTAGGTATCTTAGTCTTGTCGAAAAGTCAGGGACTCGCTGAGCGAAAAGTTTTTGCTTGGCTATGCCTGACGATGTTCGGATGGCTCTTTGGTTATAGCTTTATGGAGGCTTCATCTAGCTACGATCGCGCCCTATTGTTCGGTCGCATTGGACACTCCAGCGCAATTTTGGCTCCAATCGTGTATCTCCATTTCACTCGATACTTACTCAAATTGCAGTGGTTAACTCGACTCTCTCTCGCGTACTACGTTGTTGGACTACCGTTTCTTTTTCTTACATGGTCTCCTCATTATTACCCTCTTATTCCCCGGGTCGTGAAGCAACCATGGGGGTTTTACGTGGTCGGAAGTGCCGCTATGTTAATAGACGCATTGATTTGTCTAGCTGTTGTATTTTTTTGTTGGACGCTTTTCTTTCTTTCATGCCGAAAGGCGAAACGCACAGGCGACTTGGTTGAATACAACCGCCTTAA
The DNA here is from genome assembly GCA_023247255.1 of Candidatus Omnitrophota bacterium. GTDB lineage: Bacteria > Omnitrophota > Gorgyraeia > Aquiviventales > Aquiviventaceae > JAHFGV01. Next base: position 20,493 of record JAHFGV010000028.1, read on the forward strand.
ATGGTGTTCGATTGCGTTGGCAATTTTTTCACTTGGCGCTCTGGACTATCTTCCCAAATTTGGTGTGGCGTATTACCCACTCGGCTTTATCACAACTACAATCTTTGTCTCCCTTGTTTCTTATGCCATTCTCGCCCATCAGCTTATGGACATCCGCATTGTCATAAGAAAGAGTCTGGTGTATTCCATCCTCATTGCCTGCATCGCGGTGACTTATCTGATGGTGGTACTCATTGCCGAGAAATACTTCCAGTGGCTGATGGGCTACCACTCCTTGGGGGCAACGCTGCTGGTCGCTTTCTTGACTGCCATCTTCTTCAATCCCCTGCGCAACCGAATCCAGGCCTTTGTGGATCACGCTTTATTCAGAGCTACACCGATAGAATTAGCAGAAGAAAACAAACGGTTGATGCAGGAGGTGTCTCAGTCAGAGAAGCTAAAGTCTGTCGCTGCCTTGACAGCGGGCATGGCGCATGAGATCAAGAATCCTCTCTGTGCCATCAAGACCTTCGTCGAGTACGTCCCCGAGCGACATAACGATCCTGAGTTTCAAGAAATCTTCTCCCGGATCGTACCGAAGGAAGTAAACCGGATCCATGCCCTTGTCCAGAGGCTCCTTGACTTTGCCAAGCCATCGCCTGCGAACAAACGTCTGGTACGAGCCTCTTTCCTCATCGATGAAACCCTCGAATTCCTCAGCGCTGCTTTGCTTGAGAAGCGAATCCAAATTATCCGAGCCTACTCGGAATGTGATACTCTCTATGCCGATCCCATTCAGATGAAGCAGGTTTTCCTCAACCTCTTGCTCAACAGCATCGATGCGATGGAAGGCCCAGGCAACATCAGCGTATCGACCATCCAGGAAAACGCTCATATCGAGGTTTTGGTTACAGACACAGGCCGTGGAATTTCAAGGAAAGACCTCGAACGGGTGAGTGAGCCCTTTTACACGACCAAATCCAACGGCACCGGCCTTGGTCTTTCCATCGTTCGCAACATCATCCAGGAGCACGAGGGCCGGATGGAAATCGAGAGCTGCGAAGGCCTCGGCACCACCGTGCGTATCACCCTGCCTTGCGCGCATGAAGTATCGACAGATGAAGCTCCTGAGGCAGCCCAATCCTTGAAACAAGATACGATCAGCGAGCACGACCTTGCCGCAGCACCAAATCCGCCAGAGCCATGAAAATATAGAGGGGCTCGTAAATTATGGAACACCCTAACAAAAACCGCATCGTCATCACCGGCCTCGGCGTAGTCTCTTCCATCGGCCTTGGCTGGAAGATTTTTTGGGAATCGCTACTGGCTGGCCGTTCAGGTATTCGACGGATAACCTATTTAGACACCTCTCACTACGACACCCATTTCGGTGGGGAGGTAGAAGGCTTTGACCCGCTTCAGTTCATGCCGGCACCTATTGCGAAGCGTCTTGGCCGCGGCAGTCAGTTCGCCATCGCCGCAACCAAAATGGCTCTAGAAGATGCGCAACTAACCAGTGACGAACTTCAACGAGCGCGAGCCGGCATCTGTTTGGGCACTACCATGGCTGACATTCAACCGATGGAGACGATCGATGAAGATTGGGTGAAATTTGGGGAAAGCAGAATTCCTGCTTCTCTGATTAGTCGCTACCCAAGCTGTACGATGAGTGTGAATGTCGCAACACACTTCCGTCTCTTCGGTCCTAATATGATGATTCCAACAGCGTGTGCCGCTGGTAATTATGCTATCAGTTATGCGACCGACCTATTACGTGCTGGTCGAGCTGACGTCATGATTGTGGGAGGAACTGAACCGTTTTCTCGGATTATCTTCACAGGTTTTAACCGTCTTTCCGTAGTAGCACCAGATTATTGTCGACCGTTCGATAAGTTTCGAAAGGGAATCATTCCTGCAGAAGGGGCTGGTATCCTAATCTTAGAACAACTAGATGATGCTTTAGCTCGTCATGCCCCTATATATGCTGAGATTCTTGGTTATGGTATAAGTTGTGATGCGACTCACATGACCATACCGAAAGTTGAAGGTCTAATCAGTGTTCTGAATAATGCATTAAGCCATGCTGGTCTAGGGCTCTCTGATGTTGATTACATCAATGCGCATGGCACTGGGACTCCAGCTAATGACCAGACTGAGTGCGCAGCAATTCGTGCCATATTCGGTTCACGTACAGACTACATACCGATTAGTTCAATTAAGTCAATGATAGGTCATGCAATGGGGGCAGCAAGTGCTCTCGAAGCGATTGCCTGTACATTAGCAGTTTGCAATGATTATATACCTCCAACCATTAACTTTGAAACACCGGATCCTCAGTGCAGAATAGACTGTGTACCAAATATCAGTCGTAGACACAAAGTAGCCGTAGCTTTAAACAATTCTTTTGCTTTCGGAGGTAATAACGCTTGTGTTGCATTTGGCAAATTATGGTAATCAGGCACTATCCCACTTAATATGGAAAGTAGGTACGATGTTATTATCATTGGAGCGGGTATTGGTGGACTAACAACCGGAGCTTATCTTGCCCAAGTCGGCTTGAAAACCCTTATCATTGAGAGGCACCAGAAAGTCGGCGGATATTGTGGGTCTTTTAACTGCAATGGTTACCGCTTCGATGAAGCGGTTCATTACATCAACCATATGCGTCCTGGCGGGTTATTAAGGAAGATCTGCGATGAACTTGGTGTAAGTAATATCCTGCCAGTAATTGGAATAGATCCTTCCGATAGAATTTTAATGCCTGGACTTGAAATCTCAATGTATCGTAATTGGAAAAGAACTGTGGAAGAATTATCTAATATTTTTCATGAAGATCGAGATGCCCTCCGTAGTTTTTTTCTGTTAGTCAATAATTTTTGCTTCTCTGAATTGTATGTGAAGTATAAGGATTTTACCTTTCAGAGCTTACTAGATCGTTCTTTTAAAGACAATAGATTGAAAACAGCATTAGGATTGTGTGCCACCACATTAGGCTTACACCCCCAGGAACTTTCAGCACTGGCTGCCCTCGCTTACTTTAAAGGCTCAATCCTCGATGGTGGTTATCATCCGGTTGGTGGGGCACAGGCTTTCGCTGATGCATTTAAGTCCAGGTTTCAACAATTTGGAGGCATGCTGCTTTTGGGGAAAACTGTTACTAAGATCGTTATTAGATCACAATGTGTAGAAGGTGTTCAGTTAGAGGATGGAAGCTATTTCTCAACCGATACCGTAGTATCCAATGCTGATGCAACGCTCACTTTTAATAAGTTAATCGATGCAGAGCATGTGGGACATGAGCGGTTGAGCAGGATCAATGATCTTGAGCCTTCTCTTTCTATGATGATAGTGTATCTTGGGATTGATACTGTTCTCACACCAGGAATGCCCGATTGCTGCAACCTCTGGTATTTCCCTTACGAAAATTTCAAGGAAGCCTCCATGAATATCGTTCTAGATGATCGTTTGGATGGATGGATTCATATAGGAATGTCATCGCTGCACGACCGAACAATGGCTCCAGAGAGTGGAGAGAGCCTGACTGTTTTTTGTGGCGCATCATACATGACACCCCAGTATTGGCAAGAGAATAAGCAGAGGTTAGGAAACGTTATGATCGAGAGAGCCTATCGTGCAATTCCAAAAATTAAGGATCATATAAAAGTAGAACTCGTAGCAAGTCCATATACGCTATACCGATATACGTTAAATCGAGAAGGCGCCTATCGCGGCTGGGATACAACTCTTGAACAGTCCCGATGGGGGTTGGTGAAACAAAAAGATGATGATATTGAAGGATTATATCTTGTAGGGCATTGGGTCACAACACCTGTAGGAAATGGTGGCGTTTCCACAGTAGCTAAATTAGGTAGGAATGTAGCAAAAGCTATCCTCTATAGAGAGGGAAAGAGTAAAATTTTGGTCTCTCAATGAATAAGTTTGCTTTTATACTTCACTATATTGATCTTAATCTTCTGTATCAGGATTTTTTTTGGCTAAGAAAGATTCCACCTAGAGTTCTCAAACGGTTCATTTGGCATTTGTCCCCTTACCGTTACATGCAGATCGGTCCAATAAATTCAATATCTGGAGCATCTGTGATAGGCATAGGCATCGTTTGTCCTCTTTTGCCCGAACATTTCGTTACAGTAGATGCCAATACCGTCCTCACAAAAATTGTTAAGTCGGTAAAAATTGGAGAGGTATTTGGAGCACGCATTGTGGGATTGGGTGGATTTAATTCTATATTCGGAAACGAAGGAGAAGAGGTAGCTCGCCAAGTCAATATTGCTGTAACAAGTGGGAATACGTACACTGCCGGTTTGGCTATTCAAGGAATATTGCGGGCAGCTCAGTTGATGGAACGGGATCTAAACACTTGCCGTCTAGCGATTATCGGGGCGACAGGTGATATTGGTAGTATTTGCACACGAATGCTTTCCAAGCAGGTTGGTGAAATCATTTTGGTTGCTCGTCGAGAGAATCGACTTGCTGATTTGGCTGCGGAAATTCAGCGTTCCACTTCAGTTCTAGTAAAGATTTCTCAGCATGTTAATGAGGCAGTAAAAGGTGCTGATCTTATCTTAAATGTTGCGAGTGCAATAACAACGATAATAGAACCACGGAGTTTGAAGCCTGGGGCAATTATATGTGATGTGGCATATCCAGCAGGAATTATTAGAGATATTTGGAAATATCGAGATGATGTGCTAGCTTTTGAGGGTGGGATGGCAACGTGGGTACGTCATAGCGAAATCCCACTTGATAAACATAAAAAGAGACTAGAAAGGTTCAACCCACCAGGAACTATACATGGTTGTCTTGCGGAAACTATTTTGCTTGCGTTGGAGGGGAGATATGCGAACTATTCAATTGGCCGTTGGAAAATAACAGAGCAGAGGGTGCAGGAGATGATTCAAATAGCAGGAAAACACGGTTTCACACTTGCTCCATTTCATTGTGGCTCCATCCGTTATTCGTTGGATGATATTCGCCGAATTCGGAAACAAGCCGTGTTAACAATATAGTGTATACGGTATCGGATTGAATGGCACTGACTACTTAAGAGATTTGTCATGAATTTCACTCTACATAAAGAAGAGATTTTTGGGATAGGACCCGCGATAGCCTTACCCATTTATCCTCTTCAAACCACCATGTCCCTCTTTAACCGCTTAAGTCAGTGCCATTCCTATCGAATTGCTATGGGGTACATTTTAGAAATACTTATAGCTAATGGGGGTTAATGCCCACGATGTTAATTGAATTGTCCAAATACTCTCTTCCACCAGCCTTGGGTGCTCTTGGAACACTAGGTCTAGGATTATTTGTTTTTCTCAATAATAAACGGGGAGAGCCAAACAGGATTTTGGCGCTAATGTGTTTGGCTATATTTATCTGGTTAGCCGCTTACGCTATTTCATACTCAACTGGTAGTGATTCAATTGCAATACTTTGTGCTAGAAGTGCATGTACATCTGTTGCATTTGTTTCACTTTTTTTCTACCACTTCGCTATAGCATTTTTGGATCTTGAAAAAGAGAGAAAATATTTGCGAGCATGTTACTTTATCACTTGGATCTTTCTCGCGGGGTTTATATTTACTGATTTACTACTCAATGGTACACATAAATACTATTGGGGTTACTATTCAAAAGCGGGTGTGCTGCATCCTCTATATCTCCTCATTACGTATGCGATGTGGTTTAGGAGTTTCTATCTACTATTTGTTTCTGTTAGAAAACAAGTTTCGCCCGAGTTCAGAAATAAGATCAAATACGCTCTTATTGCTTTTATTGTCGTTGCCCCCTGCACTATTGATTACCTTCCAAAATATGGTTTCGAATTCTATCCATTTGGGTGGACATTTGTTATCCTCTTTGTGTCGACAATGGCTTATGTGATAGTACGCCATAGAGTGCTTGAAATTGAAGTTGTTATTAAACGCACGTTGGTGTTTGCGGGGTTGGTGGGGGCGGTGGTGGTGGTGGTGTCGATGGTGGCGTTTGTGTCGCAGGATGTGCTAGCGCGATTCGTGGCGATTCCGAAATGGTTGTCGAATGTGTTGGCGGCGGGGATTATTGCGGCTACATACGGCAGGCTGAGGAACTGGCTGGTGGAGGTGACGGATAGGTATCTGTTTCAGAAGAAGTATGATTATAAGGAATTGCTGAGGAAGTTCTCGGATGAGGTGGCGGTGGGGATACGGGATCTGAAGCAGCTTGTCGAGATGACGGTGGAGCGGCTAACCGAGACCGTAAAGCTGGGAGGCTGCAGCCTGCTTCTGCTCAACAGAGACACCCACAACTACGAGCTCGTCGCCTCCAAAGGCTCGAGCGGCCAGCAGGTAGCTCTGGAAGAGCAGGAGGCGTTCATTGCCTTCTTGCGCCAGACACGTGAGCCGATTGGGCTGGATGGGCAGTTGGGCAAGGTTCGGTTTCCGGAGGAGGTGGGTAATCGGCTCAAGCAGCTCAATGCGAGGCTGTGTCTGCCTCTGATCGTCCACGAGGATCTCATTGGGGTTTTGTGCCTGGGCAAGAAGAAGTCGGATGAGGAGTTCACGGCCGATGACGTAGGCATCTTGATGACTCTGGTCAGCACCCTGGCGATTGCCGTCTCTAATGCGCAGCTTTTCGATGAGCTGTCAAAAACACAGGCGGAGGCGGCGCAAAAAGAAAAGCTGGCGGTGATTGGGACGTTGTCGGCGGGGATCAACCACGAGATCTGCAATCCGTTGGGGATTGTGAAGGCGCAGTGCGAGGCGTTTGTGCTGGATCAGCAGGATGGACTCTTAGTGGGAAAATCGGCCAAGGAACTGCAAGATCGAGTTGCCTCCATTATTCAGGTTACACTGAAGCAGATCGATCGGGCGACGGCAATCACGCAGAAGCTCTCTAGCTTCGCGAAGCCGATCAAGGCTACTACTGTCGAGCAGGTTTCTGTGGCCAACGAAGTGGATGAGGTCGTGCTTTTAGTGGGGCACGACCTTGAGCTTCAGAAGATTACGATTGAGAGAGAGGTCGCAGCGGATCTTCCGCCCATCATGGTTGACCGACGGCAGTTTCAGGAGGTTTTGTTTAACTTAATCCGCAACGCCGGCCAGGCCATTGCACCTCCTGGCACCATCAGCGTTCGAGCGAAGGAGGTGGAAGGACGCGTGCGGATTGAGATTGCGGATACAGGAAGCGGGATTCCCGCGGATAAACTGGATAAAATCTACGATCCGTTCTTCACGACGAAAGAGCCGGGCAAGGGAACGGGGCTTGGTCTTTTCATCGTCCGGCAGATCATCGAGCGAAACAAAGGCCGCATCTCCGTTCAGAGCACCGTCGGTCAAGGCACTACCTTCTTCCTCGATTTT
>JAHFGV010000029.1 GCA_023247255.1 Candidatus Omnitrophota bacterium
AACCCTCAACCCAGAACCACGAAGGGTTTTTCAGCATCCTGTTAGTCACTACTCTTCTGATACTTGCGCAAGGCACGTTGAATCTGCCGAGACGCTTCCCGCTGACGAATACGATCCCGTTTTTCAAAGACCCGTTTACCCTTCACCACGGCCAGTTCCACTTTGGCCAACCCGTGTTTCTGATAAATCCGCAAGGGAACCAAAGTCACTCGTTTTTGGGAAACCAACCCGCTGAGATGGTCAATCTGCCGTCGGTGCATCAACAACTTGCGCACTCGAATCGGTTCGGGGTTAAAGCTCGACGCCTGTGGATAAGGATTGACGTGCATATTATACAGGAACAGTTCTACCCCATCAATGCGGGCAAAGCTATCGTCAATGCTACAGCGATGCTGCCGGATGGATTTAATCTCGGTCCCTTTAAGCTCCAATCCCGCTTCATAAGTTTCCAAGACGACGTAATCCCTGCCTGCCTTGTGATTCCTGGCAAATACAGGCTCGTCTGATTTTGAAGTCGCCATTCTATCTCAGTCGCGTCGATAAATTTCGCGACCCCACCACCTGCCGAATTGCCAACGGCGGTTTGCCTGCAGCAAACCCCGGCAAGTGGTGGGGCGAAGCGAAATCCATGGACAGCCCCGTTCACCGTTTCTTGAGTACCGTGATCATCCGCCAAGAATGATAAAAGCTGTCGAAAGGTTTGGAAAGGTCAAACTCCCCGTGGGTGCTGACGCAGTCAAAGACGCCGGAGTGCTCGACTAACAAGCGAAATTCCTGAGGCATAAACAGGCGTGTCCGTGTGCGTCCTCCCCGAATCTGCTTGGTCTGACCGGCTTCCTCGATTTCAAAAACCAACTCATCTTCAAACGTTTGGGCGACAGGATCAACCGATTCCGGGTGCTGGACATAAAACACGCGAACCAGCGTCGAGCCACTTGTCTGCTCCCACTGATGGATTTCACTGGCGATTTGATCCCACTGGCTGGGTATCCAGAAATCGGTCAGATACAACCCACCGGGAACAAGCAGCTCGGCTACCTTGCGCAGATGTTTCAGAACCTCTTCATTAGTCAGGAGAAAACGAAAGGTGTCCATGAAACAGTAAGCGGCGTCGAAAGTTCCTTGGATCGAAAGCTCACGCAGATCATCGATGGAAACTGCTATGGACAAATGGTTCTGGCTTGCCTGCTCTTGCACAAACGCCACCATCTCAGAACTCAGATCCACTCCGGTCATCGGGTAACCCTGCATTGCAAGCCATTGCAGGTGGCGGCCGGAACCACAGCCGATATCCAGAAGTCGTTTAGCCTGAGCAGGGCCATAAGCAGTCAGACACGATTGAATGAACTGGCATTCTTGCTGGGTATTCCACTGGTAGCCAATGGCGTAGTAGCGCGGATAGCGATAGACCTCAGAGTTGGACATGAAGTCCCTTCAATCGCGTAAGAGCCGCCTGCAAAATCTCATGAATCAAGCCAGTATAGGTTCTTCCGAGATACTCCGCGATCAAGCCTAGCGTTCCTTGTGGATCAAAAGAAGGAAGCGGGTTGATTTCCAAAAAATAGAGTTGTCCTTTTTCGTCCACGCGTAGATCCACACGCGCCATGTCTTGACACCCCAGAACATCAAAAACGGCGACGGCCAACTGCCCTGCCGCAGCATCTAACTCAGGGGTCAGTTCAATCGGGCACACCCAAGATGACAGCGCCTGTGAGGCGGGTATCAAATGAGAGGAGAGCCGACTCGACGGATCAATCGCCCGCTGAATCGCTGGAAGCGCCTGCGGAGGGCGATTTCCAATGAGCAGCACTGTCAACTCTCCCGAAGGAATGAACTCCTCGATGATGACCGGTTGCTGAAACAAACGAGTCGATTCAACCACCCGTACCCGCAGGGTATCAGGATTCGAAACGACCGCTTGTCGGTCGATGCCACAGCCCGAGCCTTCATAACGGGGTTTGACGATAACGGGAAATATCAGAGGAATATTCTCGGGCAATTCCCCGGCATCCGAGACGGTAATCCAGCGGGGTGTGGATACCCCGACGGAAGAAGCCAGAAGCTTGCTGGTGTGCTTATCCAAACTCAAGGCAAGGGCCAAAGGATCCGATCCTACATAAGGAATCCCCAGCACATCGAGCTGGGTGGGCACCCAAGCCTCTCGACAGCGTCCCTGACTGCCTTCAGCAATGTTGAAAACGATCTCGACCGTCTTCAGTTCTTGCAAACGGCTCCGTAGATTCTGAGCATTACCGAGTTCGACGACAGTATGGCCCAGAAACCCCAGGGCCTTAGACAAGGTTTCCACAGTCTTTGGTGAATCAAACTCCGCTTGTCGAATATCCTGCGAGTCGGTTTGTAGATCGTAGGTCAATCCGATCTTCATTATCAGAATCTCTCTGTGTTTGACACGAGGTCTTCTACCTTATTATACTTACAAGACATTTCTTGACGCACGAACTTTCTGCGGAGGTGGCGGAACTGGCAGACGCGCAGGTCTCAGAAGCCTGTCCCGCAAGGGGTGGGGGTTCAACTCCCCCCCTCCGCATTTTCTTTGAATATCTTAGGGGAGGAATCAATCAAGGGAACGAAGGGGAATTGTCGATTGACGATCGTCGATCTTCGATTGAACAGCAGTCTTCAGAATGATTGTCTGCTACGGGTTACTCGCCACGCTCACTGGTCGCTGCTCTTATAAGCTTTGGCCAACTTCACGTACTTCCCTACCCAGCGGCGGATGTAGATAATATCCTTTGCCGTGACGGTTCGTACCACGCGAGCGGGTATTCCCACGGCAAGCGAACGGGGAGGAATCCGTGTTCCTTCCAATACTACGCTTCCCGCCCCTATGATTGCTTCCTCACCCACCCTCACACCACTGAGCACAATCGCGCCAATCCCGATCATGGCACCGCGTTCTACCACGCAGCCATGCAAGTTGGCATGGTGCCCCACATGGACGTGGCCAGCGATGAGACACGGGCAGTGGTCGTCCACATGAAGGATGGAACCATCTTGAATATTCGTTGCCTCGCCGATCTCGATGCGGTTGACATCACCGCGCAACACACAACCGAACCAGATGCTGGAATCCTTGGCCAGCCTCACCCGACCGATCACGTCCGCACTCGGGGCTATGTACGCACTGGCATGAATGTACGGTTCTATCCCTCGATACGCAAGAATCATGATCCCTCCCCTATTTCATAAATACCCACGTCAGCTCGTAGGCACTAACCGGTTGCTGAAAAACCCACGGGATACTTCTGATGGACAAAAACCTATCGGCAGTAGACTCCTCGGTAACAGGCTGTAACTACTCTAATTGCTACCTAGCTACTACTGCCGAAATTCCTCCTAAAGAACCCCATCATCCCTTCCGGATCCATAGTGCTTCAGGATGGACGCTCGCCGGGCCTCAATCACCTCGACGAGCAGGGTGGCGTCTTCAGTACGGATGTACTGCGCCGCTGAAACGACCGCTTCAATCTGTGCTTTGGAAAGATGTCCCAGACGACGGGTCATCCACAAAGCATCCTCACGCGTCATCGCTTGAAACGCCACGTTGGGCGCATAGGGCTTCCACCGATCCGGGTCAACTTCGGGTGACAAAATCCCCAGACTCGGGCCGAGAGACTGTGGGTGCGCCTCGCAACCGGACGGGAACATCCCCAACGTCAACATTTCAAAAACACCGACGACAGGATCGACAATATAAGTCGAACCGGCACAGGGATGTTTCAAACCCGCACGCCCGGCATCGGCTCCAAGGGAAGTTCCAAAATCGATGAGGTAGCCTAACGTTTGCTTTCCATCCCAGACAAGCAAGGTGTTATGGTCTTTCGCATCGATGTTATTCAACCAGGCGTAGGCTACTTTCAACGCACGCATCTCTGCGCAATTGCGAAAGTCTTTGAAGCGGGCCGGACCCAGAATCTGGCCATCCACAATGCGGCTGGCCACGACGCGCAACCGACCTTGACGCAGCCGCGGACGAATCTGCCGGGTGACATCCTCTAGAGTGACCGGATGCGCTCGCCCATAATTATCTCGCTGGACGCTCTCTGCACTCACTTTAAGATCCTTCGGTTCCAGAATGACAATCTCGTAGCTGGGCACGCGGTATCCGAGTGCGTGCAACAGCTTGCTCGTAACCACCTCTGCACCGGACAAAAGCTCCGGGGCATCGATTGGGTCTAACTTGAATAGGTATCGCTTGCCTGCAGCATCGGTCACAAAGAAACCGGAGGTCTTACCCTCTCTCTTCATTCGAGTGATTAGAAAGGGTCCTTGGGCTGAATCCCCCAGTTGGGTTGGCCCCCAACGCATCTGCTCCGAAGAAAGTGACGCCGGATCCTGGTTGGTAAAAAAGGCGCTATCGAAAACCTGTCCGTCTTTAAGATTCAACGCGTGAACCGGACGTCGAAGAATCCATCGGCCGATCTGAAAGGGATTAAGGCTTTGCGTAACGGGCCAGAAGACAGTAACGTCCACCAGATGCCAGGCGATGGTTTGTTTCTTGACTGAGGGCTTGGTAGAAAAGCAACAGGGCTGCTGGCCCCAGCGTTTCGGCCAGACCGTGCAGCCGCTGAGGGCTAAGGCTAGAAAGAGGCAAAGGCTGTTTCTCACGGACTGCGAGCCAACTGCAGAGCGACCTTGGCTGCCAATGAAATCAAAGCGGTGGTGTGATTGCTGGCAGCTTCCAACTCCGGTCGCAGCGTCATCAATCGTAATCGCCCGATCGCGCATAGGGTAGTAACACTCAGCCAGGCGTCATGATCCCAAATCGCCTCATGCAGAATCTGGTAGGAAGCGGTCGGCTCCTGAAGGCTCAGCGTGTGACCGTCGAACATGGCCAGGAATCGATCCTCATCCAGGATGGGAAACAACGTCATGCGCATGGTGGAATCGATCAAGTTATCCAAAAGCTCGATCGCATCCGATCGGAGATAGGTGTCCGATGACTTGAGCTGCTTGTATACCAGTTGGATATCCTCGGGTCGGTAAAGCAGCATCAGAAAGCGGAAGATCTGATCGAACGTCTCAGCAGCCAGAACCCGCAAGAGGTTAATCGCCGGATCATCAGCAGCCAGAGGCCCGTGATGCTGATGCTGCTGACGGTAGATGGCAGCCACCCGCGTAATGTGCTGGTAATGACGAACCTCATGGGCTATCTGACGACGCAAGGGACTGCTGGGAACCTGAAGCGTGCGCTGGCTCAAACGCATTTTTACCAACTCCCTCACCACCTCATGCCGTAACAAAAACTCCTCTTCAGTCAGCACGATCCCACAGAAATAGTCGAAGGTATCCTGATCGGCCTGACGCGCCAAGGCTTTTGTGGCTTGCACCCGAGTGGCTAAAGGCTGGGTACGATCCTGAATCACCAAGCGAAGCTGGGGGAGAGACATTCCCTGTAGGGCACCCAGATTATCCCCGATTCCTTCGTAACTGGATAAGATCGCCAGTAATTCTTTTACCTGCACTGACGCCGCCTGATTCATCAGGCGATTGGCTAATGAAAGTTTCAGGTGGGGTCCTTGTCTGATAATCAAACCTTCCCATGCTTCTTCCAGCGAACCGGGGGAAGGCGCGGAATCCGAAACTATTCCAGCGGCTGCGAGTCGAGCGGCGTCGGTCTTAGCCTGAAGCAGCGTTCGGATGGTCATGGTATATTCCCGACGCATGCAGATAGCTACCAGCACCCAAACCAGCAACAGAGGACCGATGAGAACACTCAGACGGCCAGGGGCGCTTAAAAGACCTGGCAACAGAATACCGAGCACTGCCGCCATACCCTTTCCAAACCGGAATACCACCATATCGATAAACGGTTTTACCTTGTAGCGAATGGAACGATCGATCGGCAGATACAGCACTTCTTTCGAGGTGTTGTAGAGGGAGTAGTTCAACGAAGCATCGTAGAGTTCCGTCAGTGCCGCCACCCAGAAGACCGGGATAAACAGCATCGTGGTGGTGCCGGCCAACAATCCTATGGGTAGAAGAAGAAGCGCCACCGACAGCCCCTGCCGTCGGAGAATCCAACTCGTGAAGAAGAATTGAACGATGAAAGCCACCGTGTTCACTCCGGCATTGAACAGGCTGTTAAAGGTTGTCTTCGCATCGGCTGTCAGAAACATCTGCTCGATGAAAGGATTGACCTGGTAATTGATGAGGGTAGCGATCATCTTGTTCAGGCCGACGAGCACCATCAAAAACAGGAGGTACCGTGAGCGCATCAGGATTTGAGTGAATCCCGGAACGTCCGATAAGAAAGTGTCTTTGCGTTTTTGCGCAGCGGGCGCTTCGGATCGTCCCCCCTCCGGAGTAAGCTGCCACAGCTTTCTCACCACCACCCAACAGGCCACCAAGAGAGCCGCTGAAAGTAACAGGAGGTTTGAAGTACCTATGACCTGTGCACCGACCGCCGCGATTGCCGATCCTGCAACCCCTCCTAAGACGCCTCCGGATCCAATGAATCCGAAAAGCCGTTTCGCATCCCGCGGCCTATACAAATCGTTGGCAACCAGCCAAAAGAGGGTGACCACCAAGACGGAGAAGATCGAAACCCAGATGTAAAACGCACCCGCCAGCCACGGCTGCGGCCATTTCAACAAGGTCCAGAACAAAAGGATTATGCCAGTCACTGATAGAAACGCCAGGCTGACCAGGCGTGGCTTCTCGATCCGATCGACGAGACGTGCGAAGATCGTGACGATCGGTCCCATCAACAGCACGCAAATCAAATCAGCGTAAGGGACCAATCGAGACCCTAACCCATCCAGGACCAAGGATCGACTGACCGGTTTGATAACGTAGTACGCAGTGATCACAAGAAAGAAATAGAGGAAGGTCAGGGTTACCTTCTGGCCTTCTCCTGGGTGGATGTGAATCAGTCTTCTAGAAAGATAGCCGATCGTCCGATGCATCGTGAATCAGGGTTGTGGGGCTTGTGTCATGTGTTATGAAAAACTGTTTCATGTTTTATGTGTCATCAAAAAGCAGAAAATAAACAGGCATCTCAGGCATGGCCAAAGGGCTCCTTTTGCTTTCCATGACTCATGACACATAAAACATGACACAACACTCGGTCAACGCGTTAGCTATTTTTGCAAAAGCCCAGCTGGATCTTAGAACCCGGTTATCTTCTATACCTCATCGCCTAGGGTTCCATCATCACAAACGATACCAAACGTCCGCTTGAGGGTCCTTCCCGACGAAGGGAAAACCAGTGCCTTGATTCACAAAAGGTACAATGCCCCGTATCCACGATCTGTTCTTTCTTCAATCCGCACCGGTGGAATTGATGGATGGCAAAACCGATAAGATCACAAGTTCGTCGGCCTGCGCGAATCTGGATGAACGGGTTGAAGCATGAAGGAAAGGACTGCCCGACTTCATAACAGCAAGAGTGGATGGCAGGGCCGATCACGACCCGAAGCTGGTGTGCCTGACTGTAAAAGTAACGATGGAAAGAACCGACAACCCGCTGGGGCAAATCAGCGGAAAGACCCCGCCAGCCCACATGCACCAATCCAACGACACGTCTTGCAGGATCGATGACAAACACAGGCAGACAGTCCGCAGTCCGGATGAGCAGCGCCACCCCGAACCGATCTGTGAGCAATCCATCGCATCCGGCAATGGTGAACTTGGCGATCGAGGAACGTCGAACGATGGCCATGCTCGTATCATGAACTTGTCCGGCATCGACAAACGTCTTCGCAGTCACCAGATGGGCGCGTAAGGCCTCGAAAGAATCCGAGGCCTCACGGTCCACAATCCCCATGGCAATTCCTGCTTTCGCCCATCCGCGATACTCCCATATCCCACCGGAGATACGAGTCAAGGACGTGTGGGGATCACTACCCGCCATCGCGGCTTGTGCTCCATCCAGATTGAAATGATGGGTCACCGATACTAAAGTAGGCTATGAATTGCAGCGGACTATCCATCAGTTCGATGTAGACGGAGCACTTGTCTGCGTCTTAGATGAAGACGCATCCACAATCTCAAGGCCAAGCTGCGCGGGATTAATCCGTTGATCACGCTGCATCACTTCGAGATGAAGGTGGGGCTGAATAACCGGATGACGGGCATTTCCAGTCTTGCCTACGGTACCGATTTTTTGTCCCTGCCGAACCCGCTGGCCATCTGTAACCAAAAGGGTGTCTAAATGCGCATACAGACTGGATAAAGTACCATCGTGCTTGAGGCTAACGAATTTCCCCAATCCTAGATCGGTTCCGACTTCCCTCACCCTGCCGCTACGGATCGCATACACCGGACCGCCCACAGCTGCAGCAAGGTCGATTCCCCGATGACGCCGGCCGCCGTTACGCGGGGCAAGAAAGCGGCCATCGCCCTTACCATCGAACCGCACGACAAGAAGATCGGCTTCCAAGGGCGATACCGTCCGTCGCCAATTGAGAAAAGGCAACCGATATCCAACGATTCCAAGAATCACACCACTCACAACGAGGCAAATAAATCTCGCTTTGCGAGAACGATGGAAACGCATCAAACCTCTTGGCCTTGCTCAGGCATGAGGGCATAAACCTTGTTCTTCCCCGTGGTCTTTGCATGATACAACTGTTCGTCGGCCAGGCGCACCAAGTCTTTTGCTTCCAGCTGCCGATCCTCTGGAAATCGACGCACCACAGCCCCGATGCTGATGGTGATGTTCAGGGGTTTTTGAAAACCCCGGAATTCATCATCCACGCCCTTGCGGATGCGCTCAGCCACAACGAGACTACCGGAGCTCTTGGCGCGATCTTCTCCAAACCCCGTTTCAGGTAAAAGGATAATAAACTCCTCACCCCCGTAACGGGCCACCAGATCAATGGCCCGCACCTCTTGCTTGAGAATACGCGCCACAATCTTGAGAACCGCATCCCCTTGCGGATGGCCCAGGGTATCATTCACCGCTTTGAAGTTGTCTATGTCAAGCATAAGCAGAGTCAGAGGCAACTGATAGCGGTTGGCGCGGTCCAGCTCCTGATTGAATCGCTTCATGAAATAGTCCCGGTTATATACACCGGTCAGCCTATCGAGGATCGCCAGCTCTCCTTGAAGAGCGATGGCCAATCCCAAGGCGAGCTCTCCCCACATGGCATCGTAGAAAGCCCGTTGTTCTTCGTAGGCTTTCAGAATATCGGGATGGCAACAGATCATCAAGATACCGAGAACCGTTTCTTCAATGATCAACGGTGCCACAATGAGGCTGGTCGAGCCTCCTAGCCGGGCCAGCTTATCCATCTTCAGCAGACCTTGGGCTTCGGTATGGGTAGACTGAGGAATCAGCCAAGGAACTCTCGTTGAAAGCACGCGAGCAAGCGGTTGTTCCGTGGGCAAATATTTGGTTTGAACGAACATCGTTTCGTCACAGTAGATGCCTGTTTCAAAATTGATGGTCTCCGTCTCAAAATGCATCAGCCAAAGACTCACGGCGCTGTTTGCTTGAGGGGTGCTACTCATCCGGCTGACCGCCTGCACCAGGCTTTGCACCAACATGCCTTTGTCGAGCCGCTTACTCAATGCCCGTGCGAGCGCCTGGAGCTGTTCGTACTGATGCTGATATTGTTCTTTGATATGGCTCGCCTCACGTCTGGCCGCCATGAGTCGTGCGCCGTGTTGTTGGTTAGAAAGAGCCGTTCGGCTTCCAACGAACGTCAAGACGCTCGCACAGACACCGAAGACAACCAGGGTGAGAAAGCTGCTAAAGACGGTGACAACCACCAAGAATTGATCGAGGGTCAAGTCCACAGGAAGGTACGACTGCCAGCGCAGGAAAAATCCGGTGATGCGACCCGGTGCGTTGTAGGTCGCTGTCACATACATCGCAACGGCTAACAAACCGATGGATGAGAGAAACCACACAAACCACCGGAGGATTTTCATCGGTATTGGCTTTAATTCTACCTGGCAGCAGGCTAAGCAGTCAAAATAAAACGCATGACTTGTCACAAAGCTTGGCTTACGCTACGATACCTGCTGGCAATCATTTCCCCCTGAGCATCCAGGACAATGGAACCTGAAGGAGGCTAAGACGATGGCGGTAGCATCCCAGTTGAAGGAGTATCTTAACCATGCCAAGGTCCCTTACACCGTCAACACGCATCCGGTTGCGTATACAGCCCAAGAACGGGCTGCCGTCCGACACGTCTCCGGTAAACATCTGGCAAAATCCGTCTTGGTAACAACGAATCGTGGGCCGGTCCTAGCCGTGCTGCCTGCCGCCTATTTGATCGATTGGAAAAAACTCAAGGCCGTTCTCCGTGCTCAATCGGTGACGCTTGCCAAAGAAACGGAAATCAACCGTGTCTTTCCTGATCTGGCAGTGGGGGCCACCCCGCCATTTGGCAATCTCTATGGGGTGGCTGTCGTCATCGACCGCAGCCTGGAAACATCCGAGGAAATCGTGTTTCCTGCAGGTTCGCATACCGAGTCCATCACCATGCGTTATCAGAATATGCTCTCCCTCGTCAAACCCACGATAGGATCTTTCGCACAATCAGCCGGTGATCCAAAACCCAAAGCAAAAAGCCGCACCGCGCATCAAACGCACCCTGGCGTCCGCGCGAAGTCCAAAAGAAAGACGGCACGCAAGGCCCCTGTCACCAAACGCTCTTCGAGAACTTCTGACAGTCGACCGAAACAACACAAGCCACGACAAACCCATGGACGCAGTCGAGGGTAGATGAGCGTTCACTGCAAGAGGGCCCAGGGAATTGTCGATTGACGACTGTCGATTCTTGAGTGAACAGCGGTCTTTCAATCGAAAATCGAAGATTGACAATCGACAATTCGTTGAGCTTTGAGCAAACAGGTATTTTTCCTCAACCTGTTAATGCCTGTGGAAGGCTATGGCCTAAGAAGGGATGATCCGGCAGGAGTGGGTAGATCAAGGGTTGGCAGAAGCTCTGATAAATGAATCGTCGAGTTGATCCAAAGCAAGTGAGGGAAGGAAAACCCCTCAGTCCATTCGATCGCTGTAATACCGGCATTGTCCAACCGTAGACGTCGCAACATCGCATCATAGTCTGCCGACAACACCTCAGCCAAAAGTGAAGCAATCACTCCTCCGTGGGAAACAATCGCACAGGCTCCTTCTTCAAAGCTAGCAGCAATTTTTTCAAGCGTCTGCCAGCACCGAACCCGAAATTGAGTCAATGGCTCTGCACCAGGAATGTTTACGGAACTGGGACGTACCAACCATTGTTGGTAGGCTCCACGAAAACGCGCATCCACCTGTTGGGGGGTCAGTCCCTCCCACGACCCTAAATGCATTTCCCCCAATCCTGGCTCGATAACGGGGCTGAGCAGAGGCTCCTGTGCCATGGCAATCGCCTGAGCCGTCGTTTGGCTACGCTTGAGGTTGCTGGTAAATATCCCCTGCAGGGAATAGGAAGCAAACCACTGGGCCAATCGATGGATTTGCTCTCGTCCGAGTGGACTCAGTGGCATGTCCGACTGCCCCTGAAGCCGGTTCTGTTGATTCCATACTGTTTGGGCATGTCGAATCAGGTAACACCGCTTCATGAGGCAGGGTTATAACTCGTAACTGGAGGCCACTTGTTTTAAGACCTCCTCGGTGACAAAGATGGGGGCTTCGGCACGCAACGCGATCGCGATACTATCCGAAGGACGCGCGTCGACTTCTTTTAACTGTCCATCCTTGGTTTGCAACACCAGCGTTGCAAAGAAGGTGTTGAATTCCAGTTTGCTAATGACCACCCGTTGCAGCGTGGCTCCGAGTTGGGCAAGCGTGTTTTTCAAAAGATCATGGGTCAAAGGACGGGGTGGCTCAATACCACTGAGCTTCATCTTGATCGCGGTGATCTCAGAGATGCCAATAATGATCGGTAGGAATCGCGTCCCGTCCCGCTCCTTGAGCACAACGACCTGCTCGCCGCGTCGCTCATCGATGCGGATACGGCTCACTTCCATGCGCACCCATCCGTTTTCTTTCTGAACCGATTCATCCATGTTTGATAAGTCAATGCTATCATGTCTGACAAACGAGTGTCAACGGGCGTATCGCGTCATCTGTCGAATCTGTTGCATTCTGTCGGGAACGCGTCAATAATATGAGGCAGCAGTGACTCATTCATCCATGGATGCCTGAGGGCATGCTTGAGGTTTTTCAAAAATAGCCAACGTCGTGTCATGTTCCAAGAAAAATGAAGTAAGCATGTATACGTGAAAGGATAACCATGTGGAGATATTTCCTTTTGACCAGTATCGCGGGACTGATGGGAATGGTCGTTTTATCGGCCGGGACAGATCCTGCATTGGCTGAATCGAATCTGCCTGAATCGAAACAGGCCGATTCGAGACCCCTGTGTCCGATCTGCACCTCAGCCAACAACGATAGGGCTCCTTACGCGGAGAAAGCCGGCAATACACTCATGCGTGGAGCCATGAACTTCGGCTTTGGCTGGACTGAATTGATCCTTCAGCCTGCTCAGGAAGCCAAATCAGGAGGTAACATCATCTCAGGCGTCGGCAAGGGATTGAGTCACAGCTTCAGCCGAACATTAGGAGGACTCGGGGAGTTGCTCACTTTCTGGACACCAAAATGGAAAGACCGTTACGTCCACTTCAGTCAAAATTGTCCTTTAGACACTTCCACGACCCAACCGAATCGATAATCAACCCACATCTTAGGCCGTCGTCTGCACCCCGCCGCAAATGATTCCCTCGATCCCTGACGGTTTGAACGCATTTTTCCCTTGACAGTTTCCTTGAGATTCCTGAGAATGTTCATTCATCCCCCTCATAGAACATGAGGGTGGAGAGAGGAGAAAACCATGCCCCTTCAAGCTACCGCGGTTGAGCAAGGAGTTCTTGTATCTACGGAATGGGTGGCCCAGCATTTGAAAGACACGTCCAT
Organism: Candidatus Omnitrophota bacterium; assembly: GCA_023247255.1. Classification (GTDB taxonomy): domain Bacteria; phylum Omnitrophota; class Gorgyraeia; order Aquiviventales; family Aquiviventaceae; genus JAHFGV01. The sequence continues at coordinate 12,896 of JAHFGV010000029.1, forward strand.
CCGACTGGTTGAGGTGGATGTGGATACCAAAGCTTACCAGGAAGGGCACATCCCTAACGCCATGGGTTGGGCGTGGGATACCCAGCTTTGCGATACCTTACGTCGTGACATCATCCCCAAGGGCAAATTCGAGAACTTGCTCGGACAATCCGGAATCACCCCTTCGACTCCGGTCATTCTCTACGGGGATAACAACAACTGGTTTGCCGCTTGGGCGTTTTGGCAACTGAAGGTCTATGGGCACAGAGATGTCCGCCTGATGAATGGCGGCCGCAAGAAGTGGATTGCCGAAGGCCGCGAATTATCGATGGAGACACCCCCAGTGACCCCAGCACCCTATACGGCCAAGGAACCGGATCTTTCTATCCGCGCTTTTCTTCCTGAGGTAATGAAAACTTCCAAGGACCGCACGGTGCAACTGGTGGATGTGCGCAGCCCTCAGGAATTCACGGGTGAGATCCTGGCACCTCCAGGCCTGCCGGAAACTTGTCAGCGCGGAGGACATATTCCCGGTGCCAAGAACATCCCCTGGGGCAAGGCGTGCAACGAGGATGGGACATTCAAAAGTGCGGAGGAACTACGCAGTCTCTATCAGACATCAGGCATTACCGGAAATCAGCCGGTAATCGCTTATTGCCGGATTGGAGAACGGTCCAGTCACACATGGTTTGTATTGAAGTACCTGCTTGGTTTCAAAGATGTCAGAAACTACGATGGCAGCTGGACCGAGTATGGAAACCTGGTTGCAGCGCCGATTGAGAAACCTTAATGCCGGTCCCCGAAGATTATTCAGAACGAAAGGTGGAGCTTTGTGGATGGCCCGTCCACATTGTCACCTACCGTCTAGGAAGCACTTACCGAACGACGATCGACAATACGGATCCAGGAGCCTGGGTGGTCAAAGCAGAAGGAAAGACCAAAGAGGAAGCAGAAGCCAAAGCCCTTAAAGAAGCGCAAACCCTCTTGGAAAAGGTGAAACGGAGTAAACCCCCTACTGGCTGTACCTCAGTTCCTGGGTTTTAGCAGGTTACGAAAAAACACCCGTTTGTTTAAAGCCCATGATACGGGGCATGGGGCAGGAGACGCGGGGCGGGGGAAAGATAAAAGACGCTAAAGTTCTCCCTTGCTCCCTGTCTCGTTCCCCTTGCCCCATATAATCCCCTGAGTCGAGTCGAACCACTAGCAGTTCCCTCCTAAACTTACCACTCACCATTAATATTTGGCTTGTTCCCCACGACGGACAGGACTAGAATGAAAATATGTCCTGGCCGTTGCGTAACTTTCTAGGAAACCACCTTCCCACCCGAAGATACCACAGGCCTATTTTCCTCGCCGCTTCTATAAGCTTACTGACAAGCCTCACCCTTCTAGGATTGATCACTATTATGCACTGGGGCGGACAGGAAGCGCTCTATCGCGATACCCAGACCGTCCTCAGGCAAACCACCCAGGAGTTGATGCGTGTCCTACAAAGTCGTCGGGGAACCCTGACATTCATCCGGGACGCCATCAACCGAAGACCCGATCTCAGCTTGCCTCAACTACAGGCCATCGGTGCCAGCGCCACACAACACACCCGACACCTTCTAGGCACCGGACTCATCCGATCCTATCGTAATATCCATTGGTGGTTCGGCCCTGAGTCGCTCTCTCCTGCGCAGTTGAAACGACTCAACGAGGCTATGGTCCAGTGGGGTCAACTACCCGGTGTCTGGACGGTGCCATCTACTTTTGTCACCGAGCTTCCAAAATCTCGGACATCCTTGGTGATGTGGGAACCGCTGCGCACCTCGAGTTACGCCCACAGCGCCGTGATCGGTGCTTTCAATCTCAATGCACTGCTCGAAGATTTCGTCGCTACCCGACTCTCCCCTCATTATCCGGTTGAGATTGCAAACGGCGAGCAGCCTTTGTTTCGTTCAAAGGACTGGCGTCTGGCCAGCCACGACCATCGCCTGATTACCATTGAATACCGCTTGGAGATTGATGCTGTGCATTTAATCCTCCGCATGCAGCCGGGGAAAACACAGATCGTCCAAACCCTATCTTGGTTTAATTATCTCGTCATCGGGCTCAGCCTCATCGCGGGGCTAGCGGTGAGCGGCATTGTGTGGATGCTCGTTGCTCGTACCTGGATCCTGCAACGGGCGGTAAGCCGGCGGACCAAAGCTCTACGACGAACCTTAGAGCGTCTGCGGCAGCTGGCTACCACCGACGAGCTAACCGGCCTGTATAATCGTCGTTTCTTCCTGGATCGATTCGCTTTTGAGTACGACCGTGCCAAGCGCTATCACCGCCCACTATCCTGTTTGATGATTGATATTAACGGTTTCAAACAGGTCAATGACTGGTTGGGACATCACGCGGGAGACTTGGTATTGAAACGGGTGTCTGGCTACCTCAAGCCAGCGCTGCGTCAATCGGATATTTTGGCGCGATTGGGTGGTGATGAATTTACGATCATCTTGCCGGAGACCAACGCCAACCAGGCAACGGTGGTCGCAGAAAAACTACGTCGCCTTCGAATCCCGCTTCCCCAAGGGCAACAACGCATCCCCCCTTTGAGCCTGAGTGTCGGCTTAAGCTGTTTGGATCTCGAAGGCTCTGCGCAAACACAGGAAGATCTCATCCAGGCTGCTGACAAATCCCTGTATGTCGATAAAGAACGCCACAGATATACCTCCGCTACCCCTATGCCTCATCAGCCAGTGGCACCTGCTACCCAGTTTTAGAAACTGTCTCATGAATCTTAAGACAGATTCTGATAATTCTGCATAGCAAACCATAGCAATTGTCAGATATACTCACATTGACATCTTCGATGTTAGGGTGATGTCCAGGCTACCTCCTCGGGGCGATAACGGTATACCCCCCCTTGCGGAGCGAATCATGGCGATATCGGAAACCATCACGACTGCCATTGGATGGAGTGCGCAATCCGATGCAACACGAGCAGGCAAAGAAGCAGCCGGTTTAGCCCTTAAGCACCTGCCATTGCGCAGATTACCAATCGTAGCCATTGTTTTTGGATCGTCGTGGCTGGATCCGCGTGCTCTTTTGGAAGGAATACACACCGTTTTAGGAAACGTGCCGGTAGTAGGACAAAGCACGGCCGGTGAAATCCGACCCGAAGGACCTACTACTCACAGTTGCGTGGTGCTTTTGGTAGCTTCTGAAGCTCTCGGTTGTTCCATCGGCGTTGGTGAACGCATCGACCAGAATCCCCGAGAAGCCGGACAACAGGCCGCTTACGCAGCGATGCGAGCCTTGCACAAAACTCCACGCATTGGATGCCTGATGTTTATGGATGGCCTGGTGCCAGGTTCTGCAGACGTCGTGCGAGGAATCCAGGAAGTCGTTGGAACAAGCTCCCTCATTGTAGGCGGGATGGCTGCGGATGATCTTCGATTCTTAAAAACCTATCAGTATGCCAATCGTCAGGTGCTCAGCCATGCAGTGGTCGGCTTGCTGCTGGGGGGTGCGGGAAAACTGGGAGTGGGTATTGAGCATGGCTTTGCACCCATCAGCAAGCCCCGACATGTGACCCGGGCAAAAGCCAATGTTCTGATGGAACTGGATGACCAACCGGCAGCCTTGGTGTATGAGGAGTATTTCGGGGTCGATACTGTCAACCGGATGCGGGAGGAAACTTTCAGTCGACAGCACATCGCTTATCCTCTTGGAATCCAGTGTGAAGCAGCCAATCAATGGCTGCTGCGGAATGTCGTGTCGTTTAAACCCGATGGCAGCCTGGCATGCAGTGGGGAGATCATTGAGGGTTCTTGGCTACAGTTGATGATCGGTAGTCGGGATTTGGCGTTGGAGGCCGCCTGTAAGGCTGCGCAGCAAGCGATCCAGTCACTGGATGAAATCGCCTGCGTCATTGTTTTCGACTCAGTGGCCAGACGCAAACTGTTGGGTGAAACGCATGCAGCCTCAGAAGTCGCTCAGATCCGACAAATCATAGGAACCGCCACACCGCTGGTTGGATGTTATACCTATGGGGAACAAGGACCGTTTGGCGTTACCTCGATATACGGCAGAAGCGTTGTACAAACCGGATCGGTATTGGTCGTTGCGCTCGGCATGTAAGAATGCCTCATGGCTCTAACTAGCAGGATGCTGAAAAACCCCTCTTAGCTCAGGGTTCTGGGTTCGGGGCTCAGGACCGTGGGGATGATCAGCATCGATGATTTGTGTTCTTTCCCGCAGCCCAAAGCAAACAGGAGTTTTTCCGCAGCCTGCTAGTGCTAAACGAATCAGAGCGACTCTGCGATGTCAATGACCCTTCTGGCAATCTGGATCACAGCCCTGTTGACCACTATCCTGCTGACGCTGTGGATCGACTGGAAAACGAGACTGCTCGGTTTGTTCGTCCTATTCGGAAGCCTCACCTATCTGGCTGCCAAAGCGGAACACTATCGTCGACAGCTTACCTCCCTTCACCGTCTTCAGAACGCTTACGACCAGCTCGATCGACAGGCAAAACTCATTATCCGAACGGACATCGAGCTTCACCGCACACAAGAAGAATTGGATCGACGGCTTTCTTCCCTTTTGTCTCTCCACCAACTGGGACGGCAGTTGCGCGTCAGTCTACGTCCTGAGGAAATTTTCAGCAAACTGGATGCTGCGACGGTCACGAATTTTGGATTCTCCAAAAGCCTTCTCGGCCTGTGTCCTTCTCTCAACGATCTGGAATGGTGTACTTGCCTGGGAGTGACTCCAGAAACGTCTGCGAATATCCGGACTTACTTAATCGAAAAACACTTGCTTAAAAACATACTGACTAATCCCGCTCCCACATTTCTCGACATTAGCTCAACCACCCATCCCTTGCAACGGCAACTCCTTGAGCTCCTTGGAGTCCCTACGGCTGTAATCGCCGGGGTCGTCCCTCATGCGGGTCCTTTGGGATGTCTTTTACTCGGTCGCACCCATCGGGGGCTCATTCAACCCAGGGCCGATGAGGAACTGGTAGCCATTCTGACAAATCAGCTTGCGATTGCTGTAGAGAATTCGGCTCTTTACGAAGAAACCTGGCTATCCCAGAGGAAGCTGGAACATAAGGTTCAAGAGCGCACCCATGAATTGGCAGCCGCCAATACCGCGCTCGTCAGATTGAATAAGGCAAAGAGCGATTTTGTCTCTGCTGTCTCCCACGAATTGCGAACACCGCTTGCAGCAATCAAAGGCTATGCCTCACTACTCAACAGTGGACAGTACGGCGCTTTAGCTAAGCCGCAGCAAGAACGCCTAGCCAAGATTGAGAAGCACGCCGACTTGCTGACGAAATTGATCAATAATCTGCTGGATATTGCACGGATTGAATCCGGTCGTATAACCATGCAGCGGCAATGGATCCCCGTTGAAGAGTTTTTGACAACCATCCATGAAGTCATACAGCCCCAGCTTGAAGCCAAGCACCTGCATTACGATACAGATATTGATGGCATTACTCAGATCCTCGGCGATTCGCAACAATTGCAACGTGTTTTTGTCAATCTACTCTCCAACGCTATTAAATACACTCCTGAGCGCGGGCATATCCGCATGCGTTGGCAACGGGACCTGGAGCAAAAATGCCTTCGTGCGGCCATCACCGACACCGGATGTGGAATCCCTCCCGAAGATCTGCCGAAACTGTTCCAGGAATTTTATCGGGCGAATGACCCTGTCAACCAGCAGATTCGAGGAACAGGATTAGGATTGGTATTGGCGAAACGAATCATCGAAGCGCATAATGGTCAGATCGGCGTGGAATCGCATCCGGGTAAGGGCAGTACGTTTCTGGTGACGCTTCCCATGGAATAAACAATGGTCAACCCATCCCCCTTACGCCATCAAGTGTTACTGGCTCATGCGAAGCCTTTCGATCGTCAAAGGATCATCCAAGCGCTCGTGGAAAAAGGCTGGGAGGTCATCGAAGCAACAAACGCGCCCGAAGTTTTGACGTTAGCCAAACAACACACCCCCCGGGTGATCGCCTTGGACGTCACCTTAGCTTCCGCTGGCGAAGCGAGTCTCGTCAACCAGTTAAAATCGGATCCCGTCACCTGCGCCATTCCCATGGTTTTTTTAACCGCACAACAAGAGAAGTTCCCGTCCTTAGGGGCGTGGGCTGAGCGAGTCACCGTTCCGGATAACAATCTGCCATTGCTTCTGGCCCACCTCCACTACTGTCTGGCCAGGCAGAAACCGCACACCTCTTACGTACTCGTGGTAGATGATGAACCGGACATTGTGGAGATTATGACTACCGCTCTTGCTGAAAGAGGAATCCCATCTTCCGGCGCCTCCAACGGCGCTCAGGCCTTGGACATTATTCGCACGGTCCATCCGGATGTGATCCTGTTGGATATGGATATGCCTCAGGTGAACGGCTGGAATTTCATCAAACTGTTGAAAGCGGTATCTGGAACACAAGACATCCGCATCATCATCTTGACGGGTGTGGATCAATCCATCGAACACCAACAACATGGCCTTGAATTAGGGGCCTTTGCCTACCTGCTCAAGCCTTGTTCTCCCAACGAGGTTGTGAATACTATCGAAAAAGCCATTCAGACGCCGAGGAAAATACGGTGACGATGGCCAGCCTCCACATCCTCGTCGTCGACGATGACGCTGATCTCAGAGACATCGTCCGTTCCATTTTGGAACCGGCAGGCTTTACCGTTGAGGAAGCTGAAGACGGTCTGGGTGCCTTACAGAGGATCCGGACCCGTGTACCCGATTTGGTCGTTCTTGACGATCACATGCCCCGGATGACCGGCCTTGAGGTTTGTGAGCGTCTCAAGCAGGACGTGCTTCTGCGACACCTGCCCGTCATCATGCTCACTGGCAAAAGCACCCTCCAAGACAAAGTGCACGGTCTGAACGTGGGAGTGGACGACTACTTGGTTAAACCGTTTGAGCCTCAGGAATTACTGGCGCGGGTGCATACGGTACTGCGGCGTACCACGCAAGACCTGGATGCCAATCCTCTAACGAAGCTTCCCGGTAACGTCAGCATTCAACGAGAACTGGAGAATCGGATTGCCAGCGGGGGTCCTCTGGCGGTCTGTTACATCGATCTGGATCGATTTAAAGCCTTCAACGATCACTATGGCTTCAAACGGGGCGATGACGCTATCCGGCGTACCGCTGAGATTCTATTGGAAGCTTCTCAAACAAATGGCAGCTCTCATGATTTTGTCGGACATATCGGGGGGGATGATTTTATCCTGATCACAACGATTCAAAACGCCCCGGCGGTCTGTAAAACCATCATCCACGACTTCGATGCGATGAGCCCACAACTGTATGACACCGAGGACCGGCTACGGCGCTACATCGTCCATGTGGATCGCCAAGGAAAAGAAGTCAGGATTCCTCTGCTTTCTATCTCCATCGCCTTGGTCACCAATGAAGAACATCCGCTGACGCATCTGGGCCAGGTGGCAAAAATCGGGGCCGAATTAAAGGCGTACGCCAAACAGTTTGACCGTAGTATTTATGTCCAGGAGCGACGGATACTCCCACAGCAATCGGGCGGATGAATCGGCTGTGTTTTTAGCGACCCGCTTGCGGCTCGTGAACGTAGAGCTCCACCTGCTCAGATGAAGCAGCAGAAGTATCTGGGGTAGGATTTGAGGAAAGCCTGCTGGAGGATGCGAGAGAAACAGCTGCCGCATCCAAGGAATGAGCGGTTAATACCGCGCGTTGCATGGCCATTTCACGAACGAGCTGACGCCACTGATCGTGCTTGTGTTTGAGGGCACGATTCATCGCATACACCCGCTTGATATCTTGTTTGACCTGCTGCATCGCACGCTCCAGACTCTGCGTGTGCCAATCCAAACGCGCCACCTCTTCTGAAGTCACTGCAAGACGAGATTGCGCATGGTCTAGTTCTTGCTGAAGCTTGTGTTGACGATCCTTAAGTCCAGCAATGTGGATATCGCGTCGTTTGAGCTCAGAAAATAGATAGCGATTCTCTTGTCGAAGCAATCCCGGCCACTGCAGACCATAACCCAGGGCTCCTATTCCTAAAAGCCCAGCGATCAGCCAGCACACAACCGCGTTCTTAGACAAAAATTGCGGTGGCCTGGGCCACGAACGAAGGTTTGACATGAACGGGGGATGACGCAGCGTGATTTCAAGACGATTACGTTGGCTGTCTTCCAGGGCCAACCACTCAAGCCCCACCCAGTACCAACTGCCTCGCAACGCATCGGGCTGAATCCATTGCACCCGTCCCGTCAGGGTCAGGCCATCATCCTTTCCGTTAAGCCAAAGACTGATAGTCCAGGAATCCCCACACTGAGGAGAATCTTTCGCCAGCAATCCAGCCCCACACTCACTGAGATTCGTCAGCCAACCATCCCTGGGAAAGGGATGGGTTGAAGAGCAGTAATGAATGCGTCTGAGATGGCCGAAACGAATGGTGGCCCGTCGCTCCTGCATGCAAGGATGGCTTTACTCCAAGTAATCCACTCGCTATGGGGATCGACCCAACAATCCTTCAAGATGGGTACGTACTACTGGAGGAAGGTCACAGAACCGGCATCCACTTCGATACTTTGCAGAATCTCCTTCAGCTTGTTGCCACTGGACTTGAAGCTGAGATTCTACAGGCTCCAAAAACCCAGGAAGACGTATTCGCACCCGCAGCGATGATCCGGTGGGAATCGGTTCATCGGTTTCCAAACCCAGACCCGTCAGGCTCATATCCCGAGGACAACCGGCATATACTGTATGATCACCGAGTTCTGAGTCCAGTTCCACAAACGCTTCAGAGACTATAACGCGCGAAGCCTGACGGCGTTCCCCAAAAGCACGGATCGCCATCAACTCTTGGGAAACTTGTTTAAGGACTTCTTCCCTATCCTGCTTTTGTCCTTCAGCAGTGGCCAGTGCCTCTTGCAGATGGACTAATTGTTGCTCCATCTGTTGCCGTTTTAGCCGTTCTTCGCCAAGATACCACTGCGCTTCCTCTCGCTGTTGGGCTGCCGACTCATTTTGCTTGACCAGTATTTGAAAACTCGTGTATTGATTTTCGAGATGTTGACTATAGGCCCTGGATTCTCCCAGATACCATTGACTCTCTTCCCAACGTTTACGCAGCTCTGTTGCCTCCTTTTGCCAACGTGTGATTTCTCCCTGCTGCTGCTGAAACTGCTGAGTCAACGCGTCGATCTGAGCCTCTACCGAAGCTGACTTGGCACGCTCCTCACCCAGATACCAACTGGCTTCGTTCCGCTGGCGGCGCATCACTTCCAGCTCTTCACCATATTGACGCAAGGTTTCCTGAGCTTCCATCAACTGTCTTTGGACCTGCTCAATTTGTTTTCCGAAATATTCACTCGTGGCCCCTGCACTCAGAATCTCGATTAATGGATCCCTTCCAACCAGCGTAATCTGGTGGTCTTTGGCAAAACGTTGGGCCGGTATGGTGAAGGAACCGGCTGCTACAAGAATTCCCTGCTCCAAGCGCATCGCACGCATTACCTTGAGAAATTGATCGACAATCTGTTTCTCAAAAAATACGCCGTTGCCCACACACAGAACGGCCGCTTGAGTACCCGGTGTACCATTAGAAATAATCACTCGGAGAATCCCTGAAGGCTCCGTTAAATCAATAACCTTGACTAATTGATATCCTTGCCGTTCGAACGACCGCCAGACCAACTGATCGATCAGCGCTAGGGATGACGCCGGGGGAATGATTCTAGAAACCGAACGTTTGTGACCCAACCATCGTGTGATCAGCCAGCGAGTACCCACACTGCCCAATCCAATGACCCCCAGAAGTCCCAATCCGGTAAACCACATTATCGATGGACGTGGCAGACGACTGGATTCTTTAGGAGCAGGAAACGGTAATCGATCGGTCGGCAGTGCAGAGACAGCGCTCGATAGGGTATCGGAGCGATTGCTTCGTGGCATCGAACTGGGTTCTGGCCATACGTTTCCCGCCATTTTCCATACGACGGTTGAGGTAGTGGCATCTACCAAGGCCTGCTGCATGGCACGAAACCGCTCGCTGATCCATGCCTGTTGAGGATGGGGAAAGACATTCATTCCCAGCCCGATCTCCATTGCCGTACTCGCCACGGAGCTGGGGTGATCAATCTCGACAACGATTCTGCCTGGTTCTGAACGCACAAAAGAAACATAGGGCCCGCTTAAGACAATACGGATGGCCTGAATGAAACGTCGGCTGCGTGATCCCACGGTTCCCTCGTAGCGTGTGTCTATCGCCTGGACAACGCCCTTGTGCATCGTCGCATGTTCGGGCAACGATCCTACAATCTGCCGATCTGGAAATTCGACCTCGATAGTCCTTGGCGAGTCGGTCAGATGCGTGCGGATGGAAACAGCCGTGCTTGTATCCAATTTCAGTACAATCAATGTCTTGGTGTTCGGCCTAGAAAATGTTGTCTCCGCTGCCAATCCTTGTGTTGAACTCAGCACCGCCCAACCGCCAAGGACAAGCGAAAAACCCCTCACCCACCGCTGAGCCGGATACTTTCTACCGTCGATCCCTACTCCCATCCTACATCACCCTCGCCAGATCGTTTACCCGAATGGACGTTGGTTCCCATTCGGGCAATATGGTTGCTGCACAAATGGATTCTTGCACCCGTTCTACACGAGCATCCGCTACCCTGGATCCGTCTCGAACAATCTGTACCCGATCCCCCACATTAACCACATCCCAACCCAAATCAATCACCACAAAATGCCACTCGGGATGTACTGAGACCACTCGCCCTTCCAGCGCAGGCATATTGGCATTGCTGACCAGCACCCGTTCCAATTCCACCGCATCGGGCTGGCGCAACTCACTGGAACCCGATTCCCGTTCTAAAGCCAAGGCCAGCTCTCCTTGAACTTGATCCATTTGCTGTTGCACATCGGAAAGACGCGCGTGGAGTTTTTGAACAGTCTGCCGCTGCTGAGCTAACTGAGCCCGAGTGTGATTGAGTTGCGTGCTGTTTTTCATGAGGACTTTCACTAGTCTGCGTGTGTGGTGTTGGTCACGAACGATCTGTCTTCTTGTCTGTTGGTGCTGCGCCGAGACTCTCTCAAAACGACCCTCGATTCGCTTGAGGTATTGAGCCTCCTGCTGATAACGCGTTTGGAAGTGACCCAGAAGCAAATATTCTGCAATCGCAATGCCACAAACCGCTACCCATAAGACCGTCACAACGATCCGTCGCAGTATGATCACTGAGATTTCCTCCTCTGGCTTTTGTGTGGAGCCCACAGGCTGAGTCGGTGGCACCGACAAGGCCGCCCCTTCTAGGGACCCATAAAACCGCCTTGGAATCTTCGATGTCGATGGAAAAACACTTTCATCGCATCAATCAGAAATCGCTTGGCGATTTCAGGGATTCAATCCCCGACAGGTGCCACATATCAGGGGACGAAGCAAAGCTTGGGGGCGGGGTGTAGGCACACACCAAGCGTACAAATAAAAATCCCCAAGGACATAATGCCCTTGGGGACATCTGTCTTTTAAGAGATGTCCATTGACCTTGCAGAAACTTTTTTGCGTCCTCACAGACACGCTACACCCGTTGTTCGGGTTTGACCGTGTAAAAAATAAATCCTCAAATAATAAGATAACTGTCTCACACAGTACCAAGTCTCATTCCCCTTGTCAAGGGTCATGGTCATAACTGCCATAACAGTGTGATCCGCCCCTCTAATTTCTTCATCCTATTAGGGACATGAGAAGGTCTACGTCATTCTTACGCTTTTATATTTCCTGAGTTCAATGACGAAGTGCAACACTTTGAGGATTTGAAGGCTTCCGCGTTATGATACGCAAACTCAGCCAAAAACCTACAAACACCTCACGCACCATGAACGTGACCTACTCGCTGTTCTCAGAAGTCAAGAACGATCCCTTCGGCAAATTGCCAAGGCTCTTTGACGCAATGCCGCAACCTTCTCACGGGAGCTTCGACGAAATGCCCCGCCCGTTCACACGGGCTACTATCTGGCCCACAAGGCACAAACACGCTCGGAGGAGCGCAACCGCCGCTCCCAAGGAAGGTCGATCCTCCTAATTTTTCGGATCGACGTTTTCGAAGTCGCGGCTCCCTTCAAATCCCCCAAAAACGTCAACTACAAATGCAGGGAGGGGGATTTGGCGCCTCCGTCCTTCGCCCCGCTCAGGACTGCGGTCGGCCATCCGCGCCTCCCGAGGAATGTCGCTGCTCCTATTCGTCGCAGCGACTTTGATCTGAGTCGGCGCTCCCTTCAAATCCCCCAAAAACGTCAACTACAAATGCAGGGAGGGGGATTTGAACCCCCACGCCTCGCGGCAATAGGCCCTCAACCTATCGCGTCTGCCAGTTCCGCCATCCCTGCAAAATCATTGCCGATTGATGATTGTTGATTTTCGATTGACAGAGGACAAGCGAAGTCCCGCCCTTTTTACAAAAGAGCGGGACTTCGCAGCGCTCGGAAATCCGGTCACAGCTCCTTCTGAAGCTGACGAAACAAGTTGCGCATATTTTGCCATGACGCCATGCGTATAGCGCGGAGCCGGTACTCGCCACTTAGCTTGTCGCTGCCTCAACGTTGCAGCAGAGAGCTTAACCTCAAGACGCCGGTTCTGGATATCAAACACGATCCTATCTCTTTCGCGAATCAGCGCAATGGCTCCGCCACAAGCAGCCTCAGGAGCAACATGTCCAGCCATGAGTCCTCGCGTCGCTCCAGAAAACCGCCCATCGGTCACCAGCGCCACAGAGTTTCCTAGTCCTTGTCCGACCAGCGCTGCGGTTACAGCGAGCATCTCTCGCATTCCAGGACCACCCTTGGGTCCTTCATAGCGCACGACGATGACATCGCCCGGATGGATGCGTCTCGCTTGAATCGCTGCGAAGGCTGCTTCCTCAGTATCAAAGACACGAGCCGGCCCTTCGTGACGCAAGATCTCATGGCCGGTGATTTTCACCACACAGCCCTCAGGGGCGATGTTACCCTTCAAGATCACCAACCCTCCCGTCGTCTGCAACGGATTTTTCAAGGGTCGCACGACCTGTTGCCCAGAAGTTTCCTTTGCACGACGGGCTTCGAATCCGATCGTGCGCCCGGTCACCGTCATGGCCGAGGGATGCAATCGTCTGGCATCCAACAGTCGCTTCGCCACCAGAGCGATACCTCCTGCGTGGTAAAGATCCGTGGCGACGAATCGTCCCCAAGGTTTCAGATCCGCAAGCAACGGCGTCCGACGGCTAATCCGGTCAAACGCATCAATCGTCAAAGGAATTTCCGCTTCACGCGCAATGGCCAAAAGGTGCAAAACGCTGTTTGTGGATCCACCCGTTGCTGCAACACCGGCGATGGCATTCTCCAAAGCCTGACGGGTAACGATACGCCGGGGTCGCAGATCCCGACGAAGCAAACGCATCACCAGCCGCCCACATTCAAAAGCGATGGCGTTTTTCTTAGGATCCATCGCCGGAACACTGGCGCTTCCCATGGGCGAAAGTCCCAAGAGTTCGATCGCCAGGGCCATGGTGTTGGCTGTAAACTGACCGCCACAGGCCCCAGGACCCGGGCAAGCATGGTTTTCCAATTCCCCCAAATCCTGCTCGGTGATCTTACCTGCCGCGCAGGCCCCTACAGCCTCAAACACATCTTGGATGGTCACCGACTGTCCCCGATACTTTCCTGGGGCTATCGAGCCACCATAGAGCATCAATGAGGGAAGATTCAACCGAAGAAGAGCCATCACCGTTGCTGGAATCGTCTTATCACAACCAGACAGAGCGACTAACCCATCGAACAGATGCCCGCGTGCCACCAGCTCGATGGAGTCGGCAATCACCTCGCGACTGATGAGGGAAGCCTTCATACCCTCGGTTCCCATGGCGATGCCGTCGGAAACAGCGATGGTGTTGAATTCAATCGGCGTGCCACCCGCTGCGCGTACTCCCGCCTTCACACGCTCGGCAAGACGCCGCAAGTGGTAGTTGCATGGCATCACCTCGATCCAGGTATTGGCAATGCCAATGAGGGGTTGGCGTAAATCCTTATCCGTAAAACCGACGGCTTTCAGCATCGCACGAGCAGGCGCTCGATCGATGCCCTCCAGCAGAATCTGACTCTTCAGCTTTCGATTAGGGGATAGCCTAGCCATGCCTGCTCATTCTTAGAACGAGATGAATCTTCCACTTTTATTATTTACTGGGCCTTTGCAAAAATAGCCAACGCGTTGACTTAAGTATTGTGTCATGTTTCATGAGTCATGAGTCATGAAAAAGCAGAAAATAAACAGGCATCTCAAGCACGGCCAAAGTACGCCTTTTGCTTTCCATGACTCATGACACATAAACCATGAAACATGACACAGACGTGAGCGCTGCCACTAACCGCGATGCATTTTGCAAAACATCAGTTATTACTTGCTCGCTGGGGACGGCGATTTTGAAGATGGATGACCGCCAGTCTCTGACTGGTAATATTGCCTGAGGATGGCCGCCACTTCAGGACGGGTAAACTCCTGAGGCAGTGTTTGTCCCGCGGCTAAGAGCTCTCGAACCTTGCTGCCGGATAGCTGGATGTAGTCATCCGGGGTATGGTCCGGACAATCGCGCATCATGACTACACGGTTGAGCTTTTTCGACCAAGCGGTGTGATCCGCCCGGAAGATCTGAATCGCTAGGGCATCGGATGGAATCTCATCGAAGATCTTCTGTGCGTCAAAAGGAAGATAGTACGATCCTACCCCCGCATGGTCGC
>JAHFGV010000059.1 GCA_023247255.1 Candidatus Omnitrophota bacterium
GTGTCACTCGGGGGACGCGAAGCTCAAGAGAAGGTTGAATCAGGCCGCGCTGGATGAGAGCACCGGTGTCATCGTTGTATGTCCAGGAAAGGCCACCCTTGACGCTGCCACCCGCTGGTGTAAGCGTGTTGTCTTCGATGGATGAGGCGTCATCTTCCACTTCCCCGGAAAGGAGTGCCACCGTCTCTTTAAGCCTCCCCTAGTTCAATGACGAAGTGCAACACTTTGAGGATTTGAAGGCTTCCGCGTTATGATACGCAAACTCAGCCAAAAACCTACAAACACCTCACGCACCATGAACGTGACCTACTCGCTGTTCTCAGAAGTCAAGAACGATCCCTTCGGCAAATTGCCAAGGCTCTTTGACGCAATGCCGCAACCTTCTCACGGGAGCTTCGACGAAATGCCCCGCCCGTTCACACGGGCTACTATCTGGCCCACAAGGCACAAACACGCTCGGAGGAGCGCAACCGCCGCTCTCCCCACAGCCACTACCGTCTTAAAAACGACAGCATCCGCGCTACGTGGAAAACCACATCCAGAGAGGCTGGCCGCCCGAGCTTATCGCCGGAAGGTTTAAACTCCGACAAGCGCAGCATTCCATCAGCCATGAGGCGATCTACCAATGGGTCTATGCGCAGCAGAGGCATCTTATCCCCTGCCTCGTACGTGCGCACCGGAAGCGTAAGAACCGCGGCTACTGCCGTCGATACAAGAAGGTCCATATTCCCCAGAGGGTCTCGATCCGAAAGCGTCCCGCCTGCGTCCTCAAACGCCGCCAGAGCGGCCATTGGGAGACAGACACCGCGATCTCTCGCAAAAGCCCCGCTGCTTTACAGATCAGCGTCGAGCGCAAGAGTCGCTACAGCCGACTGGCCAAGCTTCAGCGCAAAGGTTCGCGAGAGATGAGTGTCGCATTGACGCGTCGATTAAATCGCTACGCGAAGACGATGAGGCGTTCCATCACCTACGACAACGGCTCCGAGAATACTGAGCACCTGCGCACCAACCGGATTCTTGGGACACGGTCTTACTTCTGTGAGCCTTATCACAGTTGGGAGCGGAACCGTTGAGAACACCATCGGCCTCGTGAGACGCTTCTTCCCAAAGAAGACCCTGAGTTCAGGATTCTAGCGCAACACGAGTATCCTGGTGCAAACCAGGAGAAAGGAGTTGCGCTAGAATCCTGAAACCGCCATTTTCTGAATCCTGATACGGCTCTGAGTGCGCTTTGTGCTTCTGCCAATTCTGTTCGTACCGTTCCGCCAGCGCCCTGTCGTGGATCAACAGCAGATTTTCCGCAGAGTTGGTGAAATCGAATGAACCCATGACGACCGTCTCCCCGGAATGTCGGCTCGAAGCGCGCTCCTCTCCTGTGGGATGATGTCCCGATCAGGATCGCCACTGGGCGGTAGAACCACACGCGGATCGAGATGACGATTTAATCGCTTCGCGGTTGAAGTTATGGCGTTCCCGCCTTCGCAAAAAAGGCCTCAGCACCTTTCTGGATCTCGTCATTTGTCAGGTCTTGCTTGTGCGTACCGATCATCCACATGTAACCAAACGGATCTTTGATCTGCCCCGCGCGGTCTCCCCAAAACATATCGGCCACTGGCATTGTCGCCGTGCCACCAGCCGCAACGGCCTGCTTGAATGCCGCATCCGCGTCGGGTACATAGATGTAGAGACTGACCGGAGAGCTACCGAGCGTTTCGGCGCTCTTCGCGCGATTCTCTGCGCCGGGCATTTCGTCACCCATCATCACGATTGAACTGCCAATCTGCATCGTTGCGTGCATGGTGCGGTGTCCGCTCGGGTCCGGCATAAGATCGAGCACTTTCGCGCCGAAAGCTTTTTGATAAAACTCGATCGCCTTCTGCGAATCTTTGAACATGAATGACGGTGTGACCGTGTGATACCCATCTGGAATCGGTTTAATCATGACTTCTCTCCTTTTGTTTATGACTTCCTTATCCCATCAACAGTGAGAGCCCATGGCGCAATGCTCACGCATCGACCAGGACATTGAACCCACCGTAGCACATGCGCTTGACGTCGAAGGGCATATCCTTCGGGTCACACATATCCTTGAAGCGCGGGTCCCTCATGACCTTCTTGTTGATGGCGTCGCGATGCGCCCGCGATTTGTAGACGATGTACGAGAACACCACCGTCTCGCCGCCCTTGAGCTTCATCTGACGCGGAAAGGAGATACCCATTTTGACCTTAAGATCATCGCCCACGCACTCCTTGTAGTCCAGGGCGCCGTATTGCCGCCAGACCTTGCCGGCCTTCGCCGCCATACGGCGGTAGGCCTGCAGCTTCTTCTTCGGCACCGCCAACAAGAACCCATCAACGTATTTCATGTGAATCTCCTTTTGTTCGGCGCAGCCGTCACTCCCGTTTTCTCCAGAGTATTGCATCGACGCTCCAGTCTCCTGCGCCGTGGGCCGCGAAGAGCAGGAAGATGAAACAGAGCAGTACCGCAGGCTCGCCGTGGTTCTGGATCGGCCAGAAGCCGCTCGGCTGGTGGAACTGGAAGTAGGCGACCGCCATCTCCCCCGACAGGATAAACGCGACGGGCTGCGTGAAGAGTCCGAGCAGGATCGCCGCACCTCCGTAGAGTTCGAGCACGCCCCCGATCCACGTCTGCGACAAAAACGGGGGGTGGCCGCCAAACTGGACAGGAACGCCGCCGAACCAATCAAACACCTTCATGCCTCCAGCTTGGAGGAACAGCAGGCCCGCCACAACCCGAAGCAGGAACCACGTGACGTGTTTCGCCCGATCCGTATTCATGACAGCTTCTCCTTTGAGCAGAACGCCGCCAACTGGTCGAGCGTCATCATCCAGCCCTGGTTGGCACCCTTGGTGGCGCGTTCGATCTCAGGTGTCATCACGCGGAAGGTCTGGCGCACGTGCACCTGAGTCTTTTGGCCCTGCTCCTCGAGGGTCACCACCGTCGAGACCTGATCGGCGGGACCGCTCGTGAACTCGCCAGTCCAGGAAAGCTTCGCGGGTGGGACGATCTCGCGATAAATCCCGGTGAATGGGAAATCCTTCCCGTCGGGGCCGCGCATGGCCATGCTGAACCCGCCGCCAAGGCGGAAGTTCATCGTGTTGATGATCAGCTTAAACGGCTTGGGCGCGAACCACTGCGACATCTGATCGGGCTTGGTCCATGCCTCGAAAACCCGTGCTCGCGGAGCATCGATGACACGCTCCAGCACGAGTTCGAAGACCGGTTTCTTGGCCAGATGCTCGGCCAAGCGTCCCAGGTGCTGCTTCCCACCCTCGATGGCCCCGAATTCTTTGACCACTCGGTCGCGCTCCGCGACCGACGGAAACACCATGCGGCCGGTGACCAGGGTCTTGCCACCCTGCTCCTCGAACGTCCACGTCGCCAGAAACATTTCGCCGGTATCGGTTTTGGTGTCCCAGCCGTGCGAGTAGCAGAGGTGGCGTGGTTTCACGATGTCGGTGAAGACGCTTTTGTTGGGGTAGTCCCTGCCGTCCGGTCCATGCATCGTCTACCACCAGACACCGCCCACCTGAACATCCATCTCGTGGATGGTCGTTGTAAAACCGTTCGGTCCCCACCACTGAACGACCTGTTTCGGATCGGTAAATGCCTCCCACACCCGTTCGCGGGGTGCATCGATGATACGCGTGATGATGACCTCCGGATTCGCAGTATCCACAACCGAACCCCTTTCCTTGGCAGTCATGATTTCTCTCTTTTTTATTTGTTCCTCTGGAGATAGCGCTCAAGGGCGTCGAGCCGTTCGTTCCAGAATTTGCGGTGAAGTTCAAGCCACCGCTCGGCTTCCTGCATGCGCTTCGCCTCCAGCCGACATCGATGCTCTCGTCCCTGCTTTCGGCGGGACAGAAGTCCCGCGTCTTCCAAGATGCGCATGTGCTTGGAGATCGCCGGCGCCGAGACCTTGAACGGCTTGGCAAGCTCGGAGACCGTCGCCTCACCGGTCGCCAAGCGCGCGAGAATCCCGCGGCGAATTGGATGGGCCAGGGCACCGAATGCACGATCGAGTTGTTGCTGAGTACAGTTAACCATATAGCTAACTATAGCAGCCAATCCAACCATTCTCAAATGGTCGATACGGAGCCAGCCGCTGCAGGAGCAAGAGGGCGAAGAACGTTCCGAAACGGCCTGTCAGGGGCGCGCTGGACGCGCAACCAGGGGTCTTCCTGAGCGCCTATTGAAATGATGAGTCACCGATGCCAAAGTGGGCTATGAATGGCAGATGTAGATGGAGCACTAGTGCTCCATCTTTGTTTTTGTACTCAGCAAATCAAAGCTGGCGGGGTTTATTTTTTGGTCTTTTCGGAAAAAAATAAGCCTGGCAGCGACCTACTCTCACAATCCCTTGCGGGATCACTACCATCGGCCCTGAGGGGCTTAACTTCCGAATTCGGAATGGGATCGGGTGTTTCCCCCTCGGTATAGCCACCAGGCAATCTGCTAGCATATAGCACTTAGCAAATAGCACAGCGAAAGAAACACCTTCCTGATTCTATGTGCTGTGTGCTAATTGCTATGTGCTGAATTTAAAACTGCACTGTCTCGTCGAAAAAATAACCGTGTTGTGAAGCCGCACGGCCGATTAGTACCGCTTGGCTGAAACCCTCACGGGTCTTATACCTGCGGCCTATCAACCTCGTAGTCTACGAGGGGCCTTTAGGGACCTTGCGGCCCGGGAACCCTCATCTTGGAGGCGGCTTGGCGCTTAGATGCATTCAGCGCTTATCCGTTCCGGACACGACTACCCAGCGATGCTCCTGGCGGAACAACTGGGACACCGGAGGTCCGTCTGCCCGGGTCCTCTCGTACTACGGGCAGCTCTCCTCAAGGTTCCTCCGCCCACATGAGATAGAGACCGAACTGTCTCACGCATGGTGTTCCACGATTACTCGTGGCATAGACTATATCTCCACCCCTACTGAGATGGGGGCTGGCGTCTTATGACTCTCATTCTTAGAAGAGCCATCCATCCTTGCGGATGAGTCGTTACAGGGGCAAGGAAGCTTATATTTCATACTTTCTACGAGGTATGGCTGGATCAACTGCTTAACCTTTTTCGCTTCAGCAGATGACACATAAAGTCGCATTCCTCGTCTCAGTCCACTTCGGTGAATCCTGGTTTGAATACAAAAGTTATCTCTCAAGCATTGCTGCAAACGCTCAATGCTATGCAAGTCATAACCTTACGTTTCAAAACGCAGAGTTCCGTAGCGTTTATCTTGCATCCCATCATCCATGAAGTAAACGGCTAGCGCCTGAGGTGTACTCAACATGGTGCTGATTGACTCAGGTACATGCTTTGCTCCATTCACATAGAACAACTTATGGAGCTCTGTGAACAGAGGATGGGCTCGCGTGACGAAACGCCAGAACGGATACTTGGCTTGGCAATAGTGCATGGGTGAAGGACCAAACTCTTTTAACTCCTTCCATTTCCACTCTACATAATCACGATAGCGCTCGGAGTGAATAATCTGCAAACGCACTCCAGAACCGTGCGGCTCCAGATATCCATCTCCTAATACCATCGCTGCCAGCAAGTCTTTCACCGCGCTTCCCGCCTTCCCTCGGTATTGCCCTTGCAGTGTTCGGAACTGCAGTCGGGTTCCACCGATATAAGCCAGTAGACATCCCAGGATTACTCCCGGGAGACGCTCTTTCGAACGTTCTAAACCCAGCTCGCGTACCGCTTTAACCGGCGAACAGCCGGACCCTTGGGACCTCAACCTTCCACTGTTACCAGTGGGGTAAGACTATACCTTTAGCCACGCGATTTTCGTCCGTTGGCTACCGGCGTTTGATCACCATCCTGACATTGAGCTTCTGGCGATCTCACCCTTTCGGGATCAGTCGTTACGGGGACAAGCGAGATGGATTGACTTGAGTGCTTCCGCCGACTCCTGGATTTGAGGTTGCCTGCGCTGAACACATCCGCAAGTTCCGCCACCCCCCTGAATTGCTCAAGTGTCTGAACCTGCTTCAGCCGCTCCATCAGCGCCTGCCTCACCTGCGCCCGCTTGATGCGGACGTAGGGCTCGATTTCCCTGAGCAGCCGTTCCACGCCCCGCGAGCTCTTCACCGCAAACTCGCGTACGCGCTTATTCGACCTGCTCACGTATCCCTCACCGCAAAGCTGCTTCAGCTCCATCAGGGTTTGATCGTGGTCCTCATGTTGCGAGAACTTGACGACCACCCTGATGCGATAGCCAAAGCGGCATTCCCGATGAGGTTCGATGTGAGCCATCACGCTCCCATCGCCATCGAGCAATCCCGCGACGTAGGCTTTCTCGACTTCTGTCACTCCAAACTCACTGCCTTCCCACGGTACCGTCCGCCACAGAACGTTGGCGGATTCCACCGTTATGAGCCGGTTTCTTACCCACGGGTTACCCCGTGGGAGAGAAGATTACATCCTCTCCAGCCCCAGGATGCGATGAGCCGACATCGAGGTGCCAAACCGGATCGTCGATATGAACTCTCGGATCCGATAAGCCTGTTATCCCTAGAGTACCTATTATCCGTTGAGCGACGGCGATTCCACCTTCCACCGCCGGATCATTAAGCCCGACTTTCGTCCCTGCTCGACTTGCAAGTCTCGCAGTCAAGCGCCCTT
>JAHFGV010000030.1 GCA_023247255.1 Candidatus Omnitrophota bacterium
TCGACCAAGCGGTGTGATCCGCCCGGAAGATCTGAATCGCTAGGGCATCGGATGGAATCTCATCGAAGATCTTCTGTGCGTCAAAAGGAAGATAGTACGATCCTACCCCCGCATGGTCGCGGCCAATAATGAAATGGCTGCAGCCGCAGTTCTGCCTGAAGATCGCATGCAACAGCGCCTCCCTGGGTCCGGCATAGAGCATGTCAAAACCGTAGCCAGCGATCAACACAGAGTTGGAAGGAAAATAAGTCTCAACCAGTTTACGAATCGCTGCATCACGGACAGAGGCCGGAATATCCCCGGGCTTCAGACGGCCCAATAACATATGAATAAGGATGCCCTCGGCGCCCACCGCCTCTTTGGCCATACGGCAGAGCTCTTCATGCGCCCGATGCATGGGGTTGCGCGTCTGAAAAGCGACCACACGCTCCCAACCTTTCTGGGCGATCGCTTCACGAATCTGCACGGCGGTGCGAAAGGTATCGGGAAATTCTTTTGGAAAATAGGAATGGTTCAACACATAGAGCTCCCCGGAGATGGCCACATGCCCAGATGCCATCCAAGCGGCCACCCCTGGATGAGCGGGATCGGTTGTGCCGAAGGTTTTCTGAACGATGAACGCCAGTTGCTCCACAGAGAGCTGCTCGATGGCCATCACATCCATCACGGCCAGAACCGGCTGACCCTCTACATTAGGATCCCGTAAAGCCAGTCGTCGGGCACGACGCACCTCAGGCGTCAGTTGCTCAGGCTTGACTAGATTCAAGATAGGGACGGGCCAAAGCAGGCCGTTGGACAATTGCATCGAGTCTGCAACGCTCATGGCTTCTTGAACATTCAGATAGCCAGGCAATGGTGTAAAATACCCGCCCCCTAGCATGACGGCGTTTGCCGCAGCCGTTGAGGATAATACCATAGACGGCAGCCGATGGGCCTCCTCCAACATCGACTGCCGTCGAGAGTCGTCGTTCACGTAGAGACATTTCACAGTCGGCGCACCATGGGGCTGAATCATGATTGGATTCCTTTAGGAGCATCCCTCTTTAGAGTACGTGTGAATGATAAATCGAGTCGGCCGAATAATTGCAGGATGAGGAAACCTACGTTAACACGTCAGCCCCTCAAGGGTCAAGGCTTGTCTTTTCTCCCACCAATGCGCTATACTTGTTTGAACAATCTCGAACAATAATGATGGATTTCCATAAAATCTTTCAGGCTATGGTCGAACAAGAAGCCTCTGACCTTTTTCTCAAGGTCGGCAATCGCCCCTTCCTGCGTGTTAACGGCAAATTGATCCCTATCGGCGACCATGAATTCACCCGCGATGAGATCATGCAGTTTGCGGCCGAATTAATGGGTTCCGAACGTCGGCAGATCTTTTACGCCGAACGGGAATTGAACTTCGGTTTCGAACGAGAGGGAATCGGCCGCTTTCGGGCAAACGTATTGTGGCAACGCGGAACCATGGCGCTTGTGATCCGTCGCATCCAGCGATCGATCCCTTCTTTCGAGGAGCTCAACCTGCCCCGCGAGGTGCTAGGCAGGCTGATGCGCGAACAGTATGGCCTGATTCTCCTCACCGGCTCCACGGGTTCCGGAAAATCCACCACCGCTGCCGCGATGCTGGATTTTATTAATCAGACCATGCCCAAGCACATTGTCACCCTAGAGGACCCCATCGAGTTCCAGTTTGAGGAAGATCAGTCCATAATCAATCAGAGAGAGATCGGCGTGGACACTCGTTCGTTCAGCGAAGGGCTGAAAAATCTGCTGCGTCAGAGTCCGGATGTTTTGTTTCTGAGCGATATCCGAGAGAGGGAAACGATGGAATCCGGCCTGCTTGCCGCTGAAGCCGGACAACTCGTGTTGAGCTGTCTCCATACCACGACCATCGTGACCACCATCGAACACATCATCGGCTTTTTCCCACCTCACCAACATATGTTAGTCCGCTTCCGCCTTTCCTTGGTATTGAGGGGCATCATCTCGTTGCGCTTGCTGTTGCGCCGGGATGGAACCGGACGCATTCCTGCCTGCGAAATTTTGGTAGTTACCCCAACCGCGAGGGAACTCTTGCGCGAGGGACGAACCGAGCAACTGCCCGCTCTATTGCAAGACGGCTCGCTTTACGGTATGCAGACCTTCACCCAGGCACTCTACCAACGCTACCGTCAGGGTGAGGTAGAGCTTGAAGAAGCCCTCCGATATGCGGACAGCCCGGAAGAGCTTCAACTTGCCATCCGAGAGATCCGCTCCACACGAGATGTCGAACGCTGAGCTTCCGCACACGCCTTCTGCGGTCGTGCCTTTAAATCCCTTGGGTCCAGCAGCAAACAGCGACCGGCACGTTGTAAACGGGCCGGCAGTGGACATGCGCGGCATCTTTGAGATGGCCTTCCAGAAGGGGGCATCAGACATCCACCTGACGGAAAATGCCCCCCCGACACTACGCATTGATGGCTCTCTAGGACCGATGAGTCTACCGCCTTTGACGCGCAAGGAGACAAAGCTTTTGATCTACACCCTCTTGAACGATCGGCAGAAGGCTCAGTTTGAACGTGAGCTGGAATTGGACTTTTCGATCGACGTCCAGAATCTAGGACGCTTCCGTGTAAACGTTCATATGCAGCGGGGCAGCGTAGAAGCGGCGTTTCGGCTAGTCCCGAAACGGATCCGCTCTCTACAAGAACTGGGCTTGCCTCTGATCGTTTCGGAACTTGCTCGCAAACCTAACGGCCTTGTGCTCATCACAGGCCCAACCGGTGTCGGCAAGACCACCACCCTGGCTGCCATGGTGGATCAGATCAACCACCAACAGCGTCTACACATCATTTCTATCGAGGATCCCATCGAGTATGTGCATGAGAATCATCTCTCCATCATCAAGCAACGAGAGGTTTATTCCGATACGAAATCCTTTGCCAACGCCTTGACTCGTTCTCTGCGTCAGGACCCGAACGTGATCATCGTGGGAGAGATGCGGGATTTGGAAACCATTTCCACAACCCTGACGGCTGCGGAAACAGGACATTTGGTTTTGGCTACCCTCCACACGCCGGATGCCGCTCAAACCATCGATCGCATCATCGACATCTTCCCTCCCTACCAACAGGAGGAGGTAAAGATCCAACTCGCGGACTGTTTGCAGGCAGTGGTGTCTCAACAACTGCTTCCCCGCGCCGATGGACCCGGTCGGGTGTTGGCTTATGAGATTATGATTGGAACTTCGGCGATACGCAACCTCATCCGTGAGCATGCCACAGAACAAGTCCAGACGTCCCTACAGACAGGATCGCAGTATGGCATGTGCACGATGGACTCTTGCATCAAATCCTTATATGACCAAAAGATGATCAGCTACGAAACGGCGATCAGCCGGATGAAGAACCCTTCCGAAATCACCCCTGCCCCACAAGCTCTCTTGAAAAAGTTTCCTTGGCCCCATCGTTAGCCATCTTTGAGCTTCGCGAAATTCCGTGACGAATTTAGGTTTTCTGTCGATTCTATACCGTCTCTAAGGTATTATCCGGTTAATAAATTCTGCGAAGCAAAATTTATCGGAATCCAACAAGGCGGAGGAATTCTTCCAAGGTGTGACAGCGCAAGAAAGGATTGCGCTGTTTTTCTTCCCGCAGGGCCGAGGTGGGAACTTCTGCGTAATTGTGCCCGGGATAGAGAGTGGTGTGGTCATCCAGCAATTTGAGCTTCTGGTTGAGGCTCTGATACAGGCTTTCGGGATCGCCTCCGGGAAGATCGCAACGTCCACATCCTCGGATAAACAAGGTATCCCCGGAAAGCAAATGGTCATCGATGAGAAGGCATTGCGAGCCCGGGGTGTGCCCTGGGGTATGGAGGCATCTGACCGGCACTTGTCCAACTGAAATCGTTTCCCCTCCCCGAAGAGGCTTCAGGACCGAAGGCTCAAGACCCAGTTGAGCCGCCTCGGTCTGGTGCACATAGACCGGCACATCCACCGCTTTGAGCAATTCTCCCAGCCCCATGCAATGATCGAAATGCGTGTGGGTGATAAAGACCTTTGTGAGCCGATAGCCTTCTTCATCCACCACCTTCAAGATTCGGGGAATCTCCCATCCCGGATCGACCACTGCAGCCTCGTGACTAGCGGGGTCTCCGATGAGATACACGAAATTCTGCATCGGACCCAATTCAAGCTGTTTTAAGTGGAAAGGGAAACCAGTACTCATGACCGCGAATGCTCTTGAATGACCAGAGGTTTGACCCACCAACTCAGGCCGCTGATTAAAAGCGTCACCAAGTAAGAACCGATCAACAAAAGCAGCGTGGCGCTCAAAGCAAGGGCCGGATCGAAACCCTGTTGCGTCAGAAGCCCAATCACGATCGCGTCCTTGGATCCAAATCCTATCACCGAAATGGGCACCAGGCGTGCCACAAGCTGACTCAAGGCAGCGATCTGAATCACCAACTCGAATGGAAGATTCATCCCTAAAGCCTGAAGCGCCGTAAAAAGCTGCATCAACAGGATGCTAAAAGCCAACACCCCAATCCCCAGCACCTCGATTAACCGAAAGGAACATAGATGTCGCATGCCGGACCAGAACTCTGTCATATCGATCTGCCAGGGGGAAAGCCGCTGCCACCTCCGGCCCAGCCGTCGCAGGGATACCACCCACAAACCGATCCCTGCCGAAAAAATCACAAGCACGATGAGGCTCCCAAGAATAATCCCCTGAACGTTTCGTAGGATTGGCTTCTGGGCTAACAGCGGCAAGGCCCAGAGCCCAAAGCCCATCATGACTGCCCAACCCACCAACTTCCGCATGACCACACTCGAGAGGGCATAGCCAAAGGTGATTCCGGTTTCTGAAGAAATATACCCGGCCGCGAGAAACTGACCGACTCGAGCGGGCGTTACCAGTCCCAAATAATGTGCGGCGAGCGAGGCGATGAGGGTTTTGGGATAGGGATGAGCGATGCGTTGTATGGACAAAAGGGTTTGCCAGATCAGCGCATCCAGCAACAAGCACACAATCGTCAGCAACATACAGAATCCCAACCATCGCAGATCGATGTGTGAAAACGCCACATTTTGAGACCGGGGCAAGCGTAAGAGCACAACGAAGAAGGCAACGACGCCGAAGAAACGAAGCCACCAGACCACGGATCCGCGAACGGGCTTGCGATACCGCACAGAAAGCGTGGGTTTGAAATCGGATTCGGATGAGGGATCGGGCATCGTGAAACGCAAGAACAGAACACGGCGGCCCGGTTAAGGAACCGCCGTGTCTTAACCACCCATCTGGGACGGAGCCTTCCCAACGCACTCCGCCCCGTAAACGAAATTACTGAGCAGAAGCAGGCTCACCCTCTATCGGAGCCTGAGTGGCCGATGACTCATCTGACGCAGGCGTCATACTCGGCGCAGGCTCAGTGGCAGGAGCCGTTTCGGTCGATGTGCCTTGCTGTGGAGTCACTGGCATGGAAGCCTGAGTGACTGCAGGGTTGGACTCCGCAACCTTCACAGAGAGCGCATGGCGCTTGGCTGTGTTGATGTCAAAGGTATACTCTACTTCCACAGCCGTCTGACTGGTCAAATCTTGTGTCGCTAACGCCTCATCCCCTTGGGAAATCTTGGTTTCTGGGGTTAGGAAGATCGGCGTTTCAAATCCGTAGCGGTCCTTGACGGTTAGAAGCGTTGCGGTGGGATCGTTGGCATCCAGCGAAACAACCTCTCCCTTGATTAACAACGTCGGGATAACCGGTTTGGATTCCTGCTGGTCCTCTTGGGCATACCCCACACCCACAGAACCTCCGACTGTAAGCGCCACCCCTACAGCCGTACTGATGATACACGATACTTTCCTCATGTTTGATATCCCTCCTTTTCTCCCACAGCTTGGGAATGTCAAGGAGTATAGCAATTTCTTCCCTTTTGTCAATCCCATCAGTGCTGAGAAGGCGCGCAAAAGAGCTCTCGCTTCACCCTCCCACAGACGGGAAAGCCTCACACTGATGCCTGAGCCCCCCCTTAGCCACTCACCGGCCGAGCGTCTCACAAGTTTTCAGAAATTCCTCAACCCCTCGAAGGAATGTAACGCGTTCCACCAGCAACAAGAGCCCCAGTGGAACTGGCCTTGCCGGCTTCAAGTAGGTGGATAGCTCAATTTTGGTCCGTTTCGAAGGGCCAGGCGTCAGGCCGCCTACGGGAAGCTCCTCAAAAATACATATCCCCCGGTACTCTCCCACCGTTTCATTCACCAGTCGAAAACGCATGACGCTGGGAGGATCCTGCTCGATTTCAAAAATCAACGGCAGGGTCTTCCATAACACCTTTACGACAATTTCAAGCACTTGTCGATGCGGCTGTCGCTCAAGGAATCTTACTGACTGCACGCCCGGGGTCATATGTCCCAAATCCGTGTAATCGGTTGCTTGTTTCCACACCACCTCTCGTGAAAGGGGTGCTTCAAATCCTACGCCGGCTAAGATTGCCTCTTTAGGAAGAATCCTCTGCCGCCAGCGCACCGGATACTTACCCACTTCGATTTCTCGCACACGCTGTCCCTGCCAGGGTGCCTGTATGAATTCTGTCTCGATACTCGCGGCAAAGACAGCGACTGCCAGGGAACCTCCCCACACCCATGCCCCTACCGTCAAGGAAATCCAACAGCAGGCTGAGACAAGGTCTCTCAACACCCTGCGAGAACCATTGCCTTGCTTATCTTGCGAACGGAAGCCAAGGACCATAGGTAGTCAACCACTTCCTCGCTTGGCGGTACTGAGGATGATAAGATTCCACCAACGACCAAAAATCGCTTGAGTGATTCATGTGTCGGCGATGCACCAGCTCATGCAAGACGACGTAGTCCATCACTGCGGGTGGCATCATCACTAGACGATAGTTAAAACTCAACGTCCCTGTTACGGAACAACTTCCCCATCTTCGACGCTGATCACGAATAATCACACCTCGCCAGATCATTCCCAGCCGGCTGCCTAAATCCGTCACACGCATATTCAGCCAGCGAGAGGCCTCTACCCAATACCACTCTTTCAGCAGCCGACGGCCGGCTTCCACATTGACCCGTCTGAGATGTACCCGCAGATTGCCTTCGCCGTCGCAGCTCACATTTGGCTGATTCAACGTCTCTTGAAGCTTCACCACGAACTCCTGTCCGCGGTAAGGCAACGTCATCCCATAGGGCCAACGCAGAGGAATGCATTCTGCCACCGATTGCCTCTGACCCAGATGTTTGAGTATCCAATCCTGGTGTCTACGCACGAAGGAAAACACAACCGCAACCGGATAACAGATGGGACGCGTGATTACCAATCCTGCCTCAGGACAAATGGCCAGACTGATCCGTCGTGCCCGGTTACTCGTTCGGACCACACATTCAACCACACGTCCCTCTAAAGTCAGCTTCATCCTGGACACAACGAGTCCCGCGTTCATGGATGCATAGCCTCCAGAGGGCATTGCTACCTCCACTGATGATCTCACAAGAACGCGGGCAAAAGACGGCTGTTACTTTCCCGTGATGATAATGGCACCACAGCCTATGCGTCCTCCGGCATTGCCTGTAGGTTGACCAAGATCATCGGGTTTTTCATGAAGCACCAAGGCTCTTCCACCGACGGTGTATTTTCCATCACTGAGCTTGAGTCCCGCTAAGAACAACTCCAAGGTTCCAGTTCCATCCGGTTGAACATCGATATTACCCAAATCTCCCGCATGCGCACCGGCAAATCCATCAGTGGGAAGAAATCCGTGAGGGACTCCATCAGGATTGTAGTGCCCGCCAGCCGCGTTGCCTTGATTGCCACAGTCACCGAATTCGTGGATATGCAACCCGTGTTGAGCGGCGGGTACCCCTGCAACCTGAACAGAAATTTGAAGCCCTTCAGGCGTATCGGTGAAGGTAGCCGTACCCGAGAGTCCTGAACCCTCGCCTGTTCCTTGGATCAAAGCTCGAGCAGTCTGTGCTTCAAGATTCCCCGCCCCCAGGCTCACCACTATCCCCAGAAACACACCCCACGGATATTTCATCCTTCCTCCTAAGCTGTCTTTGCTCTGTTAGGGAGAGAGGCCCTCGAAGCATCGCGCCAGTCGAATCCCTAAAACACTGAGTTTTTGTAAGTCGCCCAATAACGCTGGCGGCAGGTCTCATCGAATTTTCCAAGCTGTGTCTGTTGCCAGAATAATTCGCCGACCGCCACACCCACTAACAATCCAAGGGTACTTGTACGAAAAAGGGCATAGAACAAAATCTTATCGAGATCATGGATATAAGCGAAGACGAAATACCCTAAGATGCTCGATAATAGCAAAACCGCCTCAGCCAGATTCCAATTAATGACGGAGTCGGAGTCTGGCGATTGTGTCGCCCGTCGTTCTTCTCTCAAATAAGTGAGGCCAAACACAATGAGAAAGATACCCCCGGCAAGAGATAATCCATACTGAACGCTAAAAGGATAACGTTCGGTCAAGGTGGTCAGTAAGACAAACACCGTGGCAGCAAACAACTGCCAGATCCTGCGGGTGATCGTCATCTTCGAAAATCAGGACCGGTTCTCTTTCTGGGGACTCCAACCAGTAGCGTATAAAGATAACGAAGGCTCACGATGAATGAAGCTCCCATCGCGTAGTGAACCCAGTTTCCTACTTTCAGGCTGAAGGCACCGGGTAGGGCCTGTAACGTTAACCACACACAGACTCCAGTAATTCCCAATGCGATCGTCACGACTACGGTTCTTCGACATCGAGGACGTTCGGCGATCTGCTCCGGACCGAAAAGGATAACCATTGCTAACGCGACAAGTGCGGCAGAACCTACAATCGGACCCACGATCAGAAACACCCCTGCGGCAATGCCAGTGAACACTGAGTACCGAACAGCGTTATACACGTTCGCGGCAAGAGTAATCAAACCGACCAAGATACCAGCCGGTAGTGCGAAGCACATTAAGACCGCCGAGGGCACAACACCCACTAGGATCTCTACCCAGTGCATCCACCTCAACTTGCGCAGCTCCATACTGAGTTCCTACTGTGTGCGGGAAGGTCCTCCCCTCATACACCCCTCTGGTTCGAATCGAGGCGATGGTGCGTTTTGTACCAAAAATGAACTGGCTGCCCCGCCTGGATTCGAACCAGGACGCCGAGATCCAGAGTCTCGTGGCCTACCGTTAGCCGACGGGGCAGCGAATCGAAGTCAGTGACCAGTGAAATGCTCGATGGAAAACACGTAGGAATAGATCAGGTTCTATCCACTACGACTCAGGAGGACTTCCAGGTGACGGACAAGCCGATGGCGATCCGGATCTTCGATCCAAAGAAAACGGATACCCACCTCAAACTGTAAGCCGCCGAGCCGGGAAATCTCCCGGATCCACACCACTTGTCCTGTGGCTTTCATGGCGGACTCATAGAATGGCAGGCTAAGGGCCAACGTCAGCTCCTGCCCAATTTGAAAAACGGTCTCCGTCGAAAAACGCAACCCCGATTCGCTGATGTCCTGAGTGAAGCTGCGCTGGGTTTTTCCCGTCGCTGGATCGGAGAATTCAATCAAGACCGGTGTGTCTACACGTATGAACTTGCGCCGTTCTAACATTTAGCGATGGGCTGTCAACTGGGTGGCATGCTCCAAGCGACGTAATACCCGATCCTTGCCTAGAATCGACATGACTTCAAATAAGGGAGGACTGACCGACCGGCCTGTCAGCGCCACGCGGATGGGATGAATCAGCGCCTTGGCGGTGAGGCTTTTTTCCGCGACCAGGCCGCGCACCACGGACTCAACGGCGGTCGTGTCAAAAGAATCCAGAAGGCCCAGACGACTCCTCAACTCAATCAGTTGCTGTACGATTGGCTCACCGGATAGAAAATTCGCCACCGCTTCCGGTTCATAAGCGGGAATGTCTTGAAAGAAAAAGGCGTTTTCCTCTTCCAGGTCGCTGAGAACCCGCATGCGATCATGAAGCAGCTGAGTGATGCGCTTGAGCCAATCGCGATCATAATCGTTGGACAGCCAGCCTTTGGCGATGAGGCGCTCGGCAAACAACTCCGCAAGGCGCTCAACAGACGTGCGTTTGAGATGCTGGCTGTTGAGCCAATCCAGTTTTTGTTGATCGAACTGGGCTGCGGTTTTCCGAACCCGGGACAGATCGAACGCCTGAATCAATTCTTCACGCGAAACCAGCTCCCGATTGCCACCGGGTGACCAGCCCAGCAGGGCCAGATAATTGACGAAGGCATCTGAGAGATAGCCTACCTGTCGGTATTCGGCGACCGCGGTCGCACCCTGGCGTTTGGATAATCGCGCACGGTCGGCTCCCACAATCAATGGAATGTGGGCAAATGCGGGAATGGAAAAGCCCAAGGCGCGGTATAAGACCACTTGCTTGGGCGTGTTGGCAATGTGATCGTCTCCGCGGATGACATGAGAAATCTGCATGAGGGCGTCATCCACCACGCACGCAAAGTTGTAAGTCGGCAGGCCGTCAGATTTCATTAGGACCAGTCGCTCAAACAAGGTGGTATCCACCGTGATGTCTCCATGCAATAAATCGTGGAAGGTCACTTCCTCGGCAGGCACGGGGAAAACCACAGCGCCTGCTTCTTTGACCGCCTTTCCGGAATCGAGCAGACGCTGGACCTGCTCTTGGTAAACCGCAAGCCGCTCACTTTGAAAATAGGGACCCTCATCGGCTTGAATACCCAGGAAGGTCAGACTGCTGGTGATATCCTTGAGAAAGATCTTGTCGGAACGTTTCTGGTCTGTGTCCTCGATACGGAGAATAAACGTTCCATCCTGATGCTTGGCGAACAGCCAATTGAAAAGGGCGGTCCGAGCCGAACCCACATGAAGGGTTCCTGTCGGACTGGGAGCAAATCGCACACGCACCATAGCCATCGCGCACACCGTGTCAGTGGTCCTTCACTCGCTCATCCCTATAGTCCGTAGCTTGAGGAAGAACCAGTTTCTTAATCGAAAATCCAAAATCGACAATCGAAAATTCCATTACACTGACTCTGTTAAAAAACGCAGATCATCCGCAGGCGTGGTCGCCGAATACCAACGGCTGATACGATCGGTGAGGCTGCTCGAATCCAAGCGGCAGCGTTTCAACAGCTCCTGACGCTGGCCGTGTTCCACGAAAGCATCCGGCAACCCGATACGCATCAGGGCAACACCGGCCAACCCCATGCCGTCCAACGACTCGGAAACGGCACTGCCAAATCCACAAGCCAACTGGGCTTCCTCGAGAGTCACGATCTTTCCGATCTGTGTCGCGGTCTGTCGGATCAACGCCTCATCCAGAGGCTTGACAAACCGAGCGTTGATCACTGTAGGATCGATTCCCTCTTTTGCCAAGTTCTGAGCCACCTCAAGCGCGGGATAGACCATGCTGCCCAACGCGACGAGGGCTAGATCCTTGCCGGAACGCAGAACCTCGGACCTGCCGATTGCAAGTTTGGATGGTTTACCCAAAGGCTCCCCGCAGACAATGCCTCCGCGGCAATAACGAATCGCAACCGGACCGTCTTGCTCTAGGGCAAAGCGCAGCATGATACGCAACTCCTCAGGATCTTTGGGCGAGACCAAAACCAGATTGGGAAACACACGCAGATAGGCGATGTCGAACACCCCGTGGTGCGTCGGGCCATCTTCCCCCACCAGCCCCGCGCGATCGATAGCAAACACAACAGGCAGCCGCTGCAAACACACTTCGTGCATAATCTGATCGTAAGCCCTCTGGAGAAATGTAGAGTAGACGGCGACAACCGGACGCGCACCTGCCTGGGCTAATCCTGCTGCTAAACCCACCGCATGCTGCTCCGCCATCCCCACATCCACGAAGCGGCTGGGAAATTTCTTGGCAAACTCGCTCAGTCCTGTCCCTTCAGGCATCGCCGCAGTGATGGCGATTAACCGTGGCTTTATGTCGGCAAGACGGATCAACTCCTCGCTGAATGTTCCTGTAAAGGTCATCGCCGCCTGACGCGCTTTCAATGACCGAACGGCCTTTGCCTCTGCCCATGCCGCTTGAGTCTTTAAGTGGCCGGTCTTTAAATGAAACGGCTCGATCTTGTGAAAACGCTCGGGATCCTGTTCTGCAAATCGGTAGCCCTTACCCTTGATGGTTGAAACATGCAGCAGGATGGGGCCGTGCAAACGTTTCACGTTCTTAAGAGTGGTGATCAGTTCCCGAAGGTTGTGCCCATCGATAGGTCCCACGTAGCGGAATCCTAATTCCTCAAACACCAGTCCTGGAACCAGCAATCCTTTGAGTGACTCCTCCACTTTATGGCCGAGGCGAATCATCTTAGAGCCGTGCGGCAGTCGTCGAACGACGCGCTCCATATCCCGACGCAGTCGATTATAGGCCGGGTGGGTAATCAAACGGTTGAGGTAACGGCTCAATCCTCCGATTGGTTTAGCAATAGACATCCGGTTGTCGTTGAGGATCACCAACATATCGGCCTTGAGGTGCCCGATGTGGTTGAGGGCTTCCAAGGCCATTCCCTCCCCTAAACTGGCATCGCCGATGATCGCCACAACGTGACGAGACTCGCGGAGCTGATCCCTCGCCAGGGCCAAGCCTAAAGCCGTTGAGAGTACGGTCCCGCCATGTCCCGTGATGAACAGATCGTAGGGGCTTTCCTGCGGATTGTTGAAGCCGGACAGGCCACCGAGTTGTTTGAGTGTGTGGAAGCGGCTGCGACGTCCAGTAACCAGCTTATGCGCAAAAGCCTGGTAGCCCATGTCCCAAAGCAATGGGTCATTGGGAGCATCGAATACGTGGTGGAGCGCTAAGCACAACTCCACCGCCCCCAGGCTAGAGGCCAAATGCCCCCCCAGCCCGGAAATCGTGTTCAGCAACTCTTCACGAATCTCTTGGGCCAACAGGTGCAGTTGGGCAATGGAAAGGGCTTTGAGATCCGCTGGCTCGTTCACTGCCTGGAGCAGCGAACGTCCCTGGGCTGACTCGCCCTTAACACGCTGACGATCCATGGCTGGGTTCATCGCACACCCTGGGCTGTTTCACCGATGCTGGACTCCAACCATCTTGCTAAATCCCGCAAGGCATCGGCCCTTTTGCCAAATGGCGCCAAGGCCTGGATCGCTTGATGAATCAAATCTTCGACCTCAGTGCGCAGATCCTTCACATTCATGGTTCTTGCAAAACCTTCTGCGTCGTGTAGATCATCGATCATTTGAAACGCAAGGCCGATAGCCTGTCCATAACGTTCCAGCCGTTTTAACTGAAGCGGACCGGCACCCCCCACAAGGGCTCCACAGACGACACTAACTTCAATGAGCGCTGCCGTTTTTCTGAGGGCAATCGCACGCAACCGATTCCGACTCATCGAGCAAGCGTCAGTAGCCGGCTCCAAATCCAACACCTGCCCCCCAATAAGGCCGCGGGTGCCGCTCGCCTGAGCGATCCTGCGGATGATCCTCAACGCATTTGCAGACGGGCTGTTGCCCAACTGCTCAAAAGCCAAGGTAAGCAAAGCGTCTCCGACCAAAATCGCAGGGGCTTCTCCGAACTTCCGGTGGCAGGAAGGTTTTCCCCGTCTTTGATCCGCGTTATCCATCGCTGGCAGATCATCGTGCACCAAGGAATAGGTATGAATCATCTCCAGGGCACAAGCCACTGTGAGTGCGGCGCGTGGGGCTCTACCCACCGCCTCGCAGCCTCCGAGACACAGCAAAGGTCTAAACCGCTTGCCTCCGGATTCCAGACAATAGCGCATGGCCACTTCAAGAATAGAAGGAGAGCCCTTGGCTAATCGGAGCACTCCCCCCAAGGCCCTGTCGACCAGCGCTTGGCGTCGAAGCAAACAGTCTGTAGGATACTTATGACAGCCATTGCTACCTTTAGCGAGTGCTTGAGCAGCTTGCGGAAAAGCATCCGTTTGCTTAAGAGCGTCTAACATAATGATCGCATGGTCGCGCTGGACTTGAGGTGCGAGCCGCGCAAGGAACGCGGAGGAAGACGTATCAGCCCTGCCAGACACGTCGACGACGAACGACGCCGCGCGGCGACGCACATCATATCAGGCGCTCTAAGAGTACGTCCCAGAATCTCCGGGATTGCATCCCACCCACCGAATCGGCGCGGACACCGTCAGAGAAAAGTGCTTGACCCTGAGCCCCCAACCCCGAGTCCTGAGCAAACAGGGAATTGTCCCGTAACTTGTTAGAACGGAGCATCCTCTTTACTGATGTTGGCTTCGTTACGAGAAGACTCACGAGGTTCGATGGTTTTCACGATCTCTTTCGCTTCGGTCTCAATCTGCCTGATCCGTTTGGTGCAAAACTCAATGAGCTCCTTGGCCCGTTTCAGACGGCCTACCAATGTATCCAAGCCCACCTGGTCGTGATCGAACTCGCCGAGGATCTTCTGCAATTCCTGTTTCGCTTGCTCGAAACCTTTAATCTTGTCGTCCGCCACCTGAAAATCCTCCATCGCGTAATTCCGTGTCAGTTATTACACTCCGAAAGTATCCGTCGCTGAGCTCGGTGGTTAAGGACTCATTCGGCTTCAGTTGGACCACGGAGCTCACCACTGTGCCTTGGGCGTCGCGCGTGATGCTAAAACCTCGCCTGAGAGTCTTGATGGGATCTGCCATGCGTATGCGCTCGAGCGCAGCCTCAAGCTGCAGACGTTCACGCAGAATCGCCCGGTTAATCCGGGGATAAGAGTAGGACTTTCGTAATTGCGTGAGTTCTTTTTCATCCCGTTGGATCAGCCATCGGAAGCGCTGGGCGATGCATCTTGTGATCTCACCGGCCTGCTCGTATTCACGAGCCAGCAACGGTTCAATACGCTCAAGATTGAATCGATCGGTGGAGGTCTTGAGAAATCCCCATTCCCTGTCCAAGAGCCCCTCGCTGCGCCTGGTTAAATCCCTCTGGTTGCCCGCGAGCTTAAGCTTGGCGTCGGTCACAAACGATTGGGCCGCCGCAGACAGACTTTGGCCCGTCTCAACCAACAGCATGCGTTGACTCAAAAGCAAATCCTCTGCCGCCTGAGCCAAGTGCCGGCTGATTCCTTCTAAAGTATCCAGAAACACAAGGACACGATCGATGAGAAACTGTGCGACATCGGTGGGAGTCTTCAGATGGGCGTGTGCCACTAAATCGGCCACCGATGTGTCATACGTATGTCCCAATCCCGTGAGAACGGGAATCGGACAATGGGCGATTGCCTCAGCAAGACCCATCCGATCGAACCAGCTCAGATCCGTCGAGCTTCCGCCGCCACGAGTGAGAACGATCACGTCCACCGAACCCGTGTCATTAAAATGGCGAATGGCCCGACAGACATCCCCTTCCACTTGGGAACCTTGCATCGTGGCGTCCCTGAACTGAATGTGAAAGTTCAGCCTGCTCTGGGAAAGATGGGTTAGAAAATCGGTGAACCCAGCCGAACCCCTGGCGGCAATCAGACCTACGCGCAACGGAACCAAAGCCAGGCTCAGACTTTTGTTGCGATCCAATAACCGACGCTGGGTCAACCGCTCAATAGTCCGCCTGCGGTTCTGAGCCAATCGACCGAGGGTATAGGTGGGATCGATCCCTCGCACGCGAAGCTGAAAGCGGCCCGCCTTGACCCACAGGTCGAGCTCCACCCGAAAACGGACCTCAATGCCATCCTGGAGCTGAAAGGCATTCTCGGCCCCTTCGAGCAGCTGCACGATCATCTTGCGTTCGTCGGCAAACAGGATGGTGGTGACGCTGGCCAGCACATCGTCGGAAACAGCGCTTTTCTCGGCCAATGTGAATGACACCGTATCGCGATGTTTCCTGAGATCATAACCCTGGATCTCACCTCGGACCCAGAGCAATCGGGGAAACTGCCGATGCAACAACGTCTGCACCTGAGCGTTCAACTCCGAAACCGAATAGGTCGGCTCACTGAGCCCTGAGCGGGGAGCGCTCAATTTCTGATACGCCTCCACGCGCTCAGGAAATCGCGGCATGATCATCCTGGGTACGCGCCAGACGCTGGATGCTGATCGCCTTACCGGTCTTGGAATCGACGTCCACCAAGACCCCTCGCAACTGCACATTGCCATCGGCCACCTCTGAACGCACCGGCAACTGAAGCAAGAAGCGTTGCAGAATCTGATCCACCCGTCGGCCGATGACCGAATCGTAGGGTCCGGTCATGCCCACATCGGTAATGAATCCGGTCCCTTTAGGAAGGATGCGCTCATCGGCTGTCGGGATATGCGTGTGTGTCCCGAAAACGCAGGAAACCCTACCATCCAAAAACCATCCCATCGCCACCTTCTCGCTGGTCGCCTCCGCGTGCATATCCACGATAATCACCGGCGTCACTAAATGTAGACGCGCCAACTCGCGTTCAGCACTGCGGAAGGGACAGTCCAGAGGCTCCATGAAGACTCGACCCATCAGATTGAGAACGCCCACTTTGTGTCCCGACAGGGATTCGACGATTGTGGACCCACTGCCCGGCGCTCCATCGGGATAGTTAGCGGGCCGGATCACCCGCGGGTCCCGTTTGAGCAACTCAAAAGCTTCCTTGAGTTTCCAGACATGATTGCCTGAGGTCAAGACGTCGACGCCCGCACTGAATAGCTCATCGGCGATCTTCGGGGTAATCCCGGCACCGGCTGCGGCATTTTCACAATTTGCGATCACCAAGTCAATCGCAAATTCCTCACGAAGGGAAACGACTAGATGTTCCACAATCGCACGCCCCGGCTGGCCTATGATGTCGCCAATTAAGAGAATCCTCATCCACTCAAGTAGATAGCAAATAGAACTGTTTTATCGGGCATACTCAATCGAACGGGTTTCGCGAATCACGGTGATCTTGATTTGGCCGGGGAACTCGATCGACTGCTCGACCTTGCGTTTAATCTCTCGAGAGAGCGCGATCGCTTCCAGATCCGTCACCTGCTCCGGCTGAACGATGACACGAACCTCTCGGCCCGCCTGAATGGCATAGGCCTTGGCTACCCCAGTGAAGGAATCGCAGATCCCTTCAAGCGCCTGGAGTCGCTTGACGTAATTTTCCAGGGTGTCTCCCCTTGCCCCGGGTCGAGAACCGCTGATCGAATCGGCAATGATCGTCAAGACCGCATAGAGCGACGTGGGCGGCACGTCTTCATGGTGCGCTTCGATCGCATGCACCACCTGAGGGGATTCCCCGTACTTTTTAGCCAACTCCGCCCCGATGATGGCATGCGGCCCTTCAAACTCTTGGCTGAGCGCTTTGCCGATATCGTGCAGCAAACCGCAGCGACGAGCCAATCGCTGATCCAAACCCAGCTCCGCTGCGATCATCCCACACAGATGCCCGGTTTCCTGAAGGTGCAGTAACACGTTCTGCCCGTAGCTGGTCCGATAGCGCAAACGACCCAACAGTTTGATCAGCTCCTGGTGGACACCGGGAATCCCCATTTCCGCTACGGTCTTCTCACCCACCTGAACCACATGCTGATCGAATTCCTTTTTAACCTTCTCTACGACTTCTTCAATCCGAGCCGGATGGATCCGTCCGTCAGACATCAGACGGTCCAAAGACTGCCGGGCGATTTCTCGACGAATCATATCGAAAGAGGATAGCGTCACCACATCGGGGGTGTCGTCGACAATCAGATCGACACCCGTTGCCATTTCAAAGGCTCGGATGTTACGCCCTTCGCGCCCGATGATCCGACCTTTCATTTCCTCATTGGGCAATTGCACCGCTGCGGTCGTCGATTCAATCGTGAATTCCGGAGCGCATCGCTGCATTGCGGTAAGCAGGATGCGCTTGGACGCAAGCTGAGCCTGATGGTTAGTTTCCTCCTCCACACGCTTGATCACCCCTCCGGCCTCGGACCGACATTCTTGTTCCAGGCGAGCCAAAAGCAGTTGCTTCGCATCTTCACGGCTGAGGGCGGACAGATTCGTGAGCTTTTCCTTTTCTTCCGCGATCAGTTGACTCAAGTGCTCATCCTTGGCCTTCAGCGATTGTTCTCGATTCGCCAGCTGACGGTTACGCTCTGTGAATTCCTTCTCTTTGTTGTCCAGCAGTTCCAGTTTCCGGTCAATCAACTCTTCCCTTTGGTGCAGGCGTTTTTCCAACCGGCCCAATTCATTGCGACGCTCCTGGGTTTTTTCTTCAAACTCTTGACGCAGACCCTGCAGGTGCTCCTTGGAATCCAACTGAGCCTGACGAGTGATCGCCTGAACCTGGAGGTTAGCTTCCTCCAGTAATTTCTTGGCTCTGGTCTCGGCACCGGCAAGAGACTTGCGTCCGATCAAAACATGGTATCCATAACCTCCAAATACCGCTGCCACTATGCTTATAATCCACAAGGCTATCCATCCCATTTTCTTTTGGCCCCTCAATTAGTTACGGACGTCCATTCTTTATGCGAAATGCAATCAGTACTAAGGGTTCGTTAAGAAATAACTGCATCCATTTGACCGGGGGCTTTTGACCCATGGCTGCGTTGCTCATCGCTTACATCCTCGTCGCGGATGCTCGTTCTTCGCGCCTTGCCCTGAGTCAAAATCCCCACGGCCAAATAGCGCAGTCATTTCTTAACGAACCCTAACCTCTGTGCCATTGCAATCGTATAGCTTGTGGAGCCCCACAGGGTGAGCCTGTGGTACCGGCAAGTCCGCTTCGAGTGGGGCGACATCCCGCCCACCTAAATCGTTCAAGCAAACCAACTGGGCCTATGGCCGAAGGCCGTGGCCCGATGGCGGGAGGAGCCCCATTGGAATTGTCGATTGTCGATTTTGGATTTTCGATTGGAAGCCCGCTGTTCAATCGAAAATCGACAATCGTCAATTCCACGGGATGAGCCCGTGGTACCCAGAAATACGCCCCGCGTGGAACGATACCCCCCACCCGGTCGGCTGCTAACTGTCGTGTCGCCCACGGTTTTCGGCCGTGGCGCAACGGCGGGGTCGATTGGAAAACACAACAAATCGACAATCGAAAATTGACAATCGAGAATTCTCTCAGCCTAGAAGCCAAGACGGGTTTTTCAGCAGCCTGCTAATCAGTGAGGATTTGATGAACGGGGTGATCGTGGGAAGAGGTGGGCAGACGATCGAATATCTGGAAGCGAAAGGCCAGTCCAATAGTTAGAGTCGCTTTGGACAAGCGGGCCAGGAACCGGTCAAAGTACCCGTGACCATGTCCCAAACGGTTGCCCCGTTGGTCGAACGCAAGCCCTGGAACGAGAATCAACTCAAGCTCGCGCACGGACACTGGACGCCTCGCTGAAGGGATCGGCTCCCAGACTCCGTAGGCCCCGGAGGCCAACTCCCTGTCGGGATCGCGGAGTTCCGACAGCCGCAACTGTTTGGTGCGCGGCTGGGCAATCGGCACTACCACCCGTTTACCCTTCAAAAGCATTGCTTTAATCATCCGCCACGTTTGCACCTCATATGGCAGGGCCACGTAACAACCGATGACTCCGGCCTGCCGAAATGCTCCCAGACGAAACACCTTCCGTCGAATAAGCTCACTCCTCCGACGCCGTTCGTCCTCCTTTTGTTGTTTCAACCTACGTATCAGTATCTTTCTTAACTCACCTTTCGTCATCATGCAAACGCACGAAGCTGTGCTCTGAATGAGTATGCGTACGCATGATTCCACACCCCTCTACCGGCGACCATTGAATCAGATATGAAAAACATATCGATGGTTCAGCGGCTCGGCCGGGGAGAGCTTCACTTCTTCACACAGGTCTTGGAGCGTTACCGTGTTCAACGACTCAGCCACGCGTTCATGGATACATCGCCACACCATATGGGCGATGCGTTGCGCTTGCCGACGGGTATCATGTTCCCTCCGATGGCCATTGCTTGAGCCATTGGTCCCATCCAGCACTTCCACAATGTCTGCTAGGGTGACTGGGTCAGCACTCTTGGCCAAGACATATCCCCCTTTTGGACCGCGGATACTCGTAAGCAAACTCTCCTTCTTCAGACGATGGAGAAGTTGTTCTAGATAAGCGACAGACAGATCCTGACGACTGGCGATCCCGGTTGCTGAGAGAGGACCGTGACCGCAAGCAAGCAAGAGCCAACTCAACGAGCGCCCGGATACCATAGATGGACCGCGTGGAAACCTTCATCGTGTACCCGTCAGAATCCTTAGCCTGACCCTTGTTAAAGGGTGTTGGGGACACAGTGTATAATACCCTACCAATTCCGTCAAGAATCAGTAAGTAATCGAGTAATCAGTGAGTCATCCTGCGAGATATTCACCATTGTAATTCTCATCTTACCAACGACGCACCTCCATCAATCAGAATGGTCTGGCCGGTGATATGGTCGGAAGCCGATGACGCCAAGAATACGGCCAAAGGACCAATCTCATCGGGTTTACCGAACCGATGCAGGGGAAGTTCCGCCAGACGTCGGCGCACCCATGTACGGTTGGCCAACATATCCTGTGTCATGTCGGTATGGAAAACCCCAGGTGCGATTCCATTGACACGAATTCCATAGGATCCCCATTCCAGTGCCAATATCCGTGTCAAGTGAACCAAACCCGCCTTGACCGTTCCATAGACGGCACCTTCCGGCTGGGCCAGAAAACCTGAGGTGGAACTGATGTTGATGATCTTGCCGTAGCGCTGCCTGATCATCGCTGGGACGACGGCCTGACTCACAAAGAAGACGCTGGTAAGATCGGTCTCCACGGCCTCGTCCCAGTTGCGGCGACTCAGCGAAAGAGCCGCATCCCCTCGCCAGATGCCAGCGTTGTTGATAAGGATATCGATGCGTCCCAATCTTCGCAGGACGGCACGAGCCGCATGGCGTACCGTTTGCGTCTGTGTAACATCTACGCGTTGAACAATGATATTCGCCGATCGATGCTTGTGATCGGTGCGCGGTTTCGACAGGAATGAAACGATGCGTCGAGCTTGAGCTTCGAGCAGGCGTAAGTGACGGGACCAAAGAATCAGATCCGCTCCAGCCTCTGCCAGGGATTGGGCCATGGCCGCTCCCAATCCCCGACTGGCACCTGTAACCAGAGCCACACGGCCGGTGAGGTCGAATCCCAACGTCTGAAAGGGACAGAGGCTCATCGTGAGGAGGATACACGAGTCTGTTTTCGTGGAGCCTTGCGAGTCGACGTCGCATTGGGAATGGTCTGATCGGCGTTAAGGACTTCCAAGACCATGCGCATGAACGCCGGCAGATCATCCGGCTTGCGTGAGGTAACGAGGTTGCCATCACGCACGACTTCCGCATCGATGAACGTAGCCCCCGCATTGACTAAGTCATCTTTGATGGCAAAGAAGCAGGTGATTTTCCTGCCACGTAATAGATCGGCGGAACACAGCACCCATCCGGCATGGCAGATCGCCCCGACGCATTTACCCTGACGATCCATCTCTTGGACAAACCGGATGACCGATGGATAGCGGCGTAAAATGTCGGGGGCATATCCTCCAGGAATGATAACGCCGTCAAACTGACTACTGGTCAGCGCCTCTAGAGTCGCATCGGGAATCAATGGATAACCGTATTTACCCTTATACTCCTTCTTTCCAGTCCCGACGAGAACCCCCTCCACCTGTGCTTCTCTGAGACGGTAGTAGGGATACCACACTTCAATATCTTGATAGAGATCCTCGACCAAGATAGCCACTCGTTTGTTTGGAATCATCCGGCAGATCCTCCATTTTGAAACGGCGCTGACCGTTAGCAGGTATTAGCTTATGGAAGGAATCCTAACGCGTCAAGCCAAACAACCATTGGCCCAGAACCAATCGGGACGTGTGGAACCCCACGGGACAAACCTGTGGCATCGGCAAGTCCGCCCACCCATCGACTGCTAACTCCCGTGTCGCCCCCCAAGCTTTGCTTTGTTCCTAGAGATCGCGAAACGATTTCAGGGATCAAATCCCGGGAATTTTGCATTCCACGGGACGAAGCAAAACTTGGGGATGCAATGGCGGGACAGATATAGCCTCACTCCTCAAGCGATCTGATGAACGGGGTGATCGTGGGAAGAGGGGGGCAGACGATCGAAGATCTGGAAGCGAAAGGCCAGTCCAATAGTTAGAGTCGCTTTGGACAAGCGGGCCAGGAACCGGTCAAAGTACCCGTGACCATGTCCCAAACGGTTGCCTTGTCGGTCGAACGCAAGCCCTGGCAGGTGGGCTCTCCCCACAAGACTCGTAGGAGGGAAAGTCAGAGACTGTAAGGAGCCCAGAGTAGCAGAGAGGGCTTCGTACTTCCGCTGCCTCCACTTCCTCCAAAATAGGAACTCCCATTGCTGGCTGTGAAACCGGGAAGCCCACCTGGCAGCGGTCTGAACATGACGTGGGAGCTGCCCCCCAGGTTTAACACGGGTTGCGGGTCATACTTCAGCATAATGTAATAGTGCAGCGGATTCGTGGATGTACTATTTGTTGGGCCATTCCAAGGTCCCGATTGGGCAAAATGGAAGCCATGAAAGGTGTCGTATTGGTACGCCCAGTCCGAGAGGTGGGTTCCGTCTACGCTCATGACACCACCGCTGATCGTTCCTGTGGAGGAGATTTTGCTGGTGACCAACGTATTCGTATCCTTATAGGAACCCGCCATTACAAACCCGACGATTCCGGGATTTATTGAACTCCCATCCCCAATCGTTGCTGTGCTCTTCCAGTCCAGGATCGGGCTTCCCAAGACTGCCAGACCCGAGGCGAAAGGAGGTTCAGGAGTGCCATCACTGTTGATATCCGTCGAAGCCGTGCTGTCGATCCAGACAGACGAGTTTGCGGCAAATGTAATGGTGCCTTTGACGAGTTTCCCATCGACTGTGTTGTACCCCACCCCTTCATGGACGATGGTCCCTTTGATGACCACGTTATTCTTGAAAGTCACGTTCACGCCCGCTTCAATGTAAATGATGCCCTCTAACCCGTTGGGGTAGTTGTTTCCATCGATGGTAAAGTTGTTGGCAACTGTGTTT
The DNA here is from genome assembly GCA_023247255.1 of Candidatus Omnitrophota bacterium. GTDB lineage: Bacteria > Omnitrophota > Gorgyraeia > Aquiviventales > Aquiviventaceae > JAHFGV01. The sequence continues at coordinate 22,945 of JAHFGV010000030.1, forward strand.
ACTGTAGCGAAGATACGAGAGGTCGGTTTATTTCCCGGACAGTAGCCTGGTTGACACCCGAGCGTTGGATTGTTGCAATAAGCTTGCGCGTAGCCTTCCGCCACGCACTGCGCGACCGCTTGATTGTAGTATGACATAACGTCAATGGTTGGCATTGGCGGCTGGGTGACGTTTTGCAGATTGAAAATGGGTGCCGGGCCCGGCGTGACAGGAAACACACTTGCATTGGAACAATGGCGACACAAAACATCCAACGTGTTAGAGGAGTTCCACCCTTGGAGAAAATCGACTTTTTTGGCATAGACCGTAGCGCTCGCAGCGCTGTCTAACGCATAGGTCGGGCTGCTCCCAACGCCACCGCTATCGATGTAGATAGGAACCCGTCCGGAGCCATTGGCTGCTGCATCGCCCAAGACGGCGTTTCCCGAAAGATTCAGATTGGATGCCGCGATGGCGTAGTCGAAGAGAGACGGCGGGGCTTGGTTCATGTTGAACCGAATGGTAGTCTGAAGCTGCTGGGTAGTTGAGCTACCGGTGCCCGTCGAAACCAACACCGCTAGAGGATCATCCGGTGTTGCGTCTTCCTGAAGTCGCACTGAGTAGCGCCGAAGACCGTCCGTCGATGTCCAACTCACGAATGGCGTGGAGGAACTCAGAACGTCAACCATCAGTTGATTAACCTGGGATTGGGTGAATGGACCTTGGAGCCTTGGATCTGTCAGCGCAGCGTCAAGACCTCCCTCAGCCATATGAAAGGCCTGCTGCACATTCACGTTGCGGTTGACACCGAGGAGTTCCGTGAGCGAGCGGTTCATGGCGGCGGACAATAAGATGATCGCACTGGCCATCGTACAGAGAGCCATGATAAACAGCACTCCACGGTCTGTTCTTGCCAACCTCTTTGGCCTTGGCATCGTATCTATCCCCTAATAAAAACTGCCGAAACCCTCGGTCGGGCTCGGCAGTCCTCGCTCTTCGGCTGGTTAGGCAACTCGGCCATCCTCGCACGAGGATCCGTAGCTTTCCGACCCCGAATCACTCCGCCCCACATGCCCCCATCGCTTTCTAAAGCATGTGAGGTCCGCCATCTTTCATAGCGGAGGTGTGGCTTTATCTCCAGAAATCAGTCCTGAAACTAGTTGGTTAAAGTATACCTGACGAGAGATGCCTGTGCGGGTGATTTTCTTGCAGGAAGGCAGCGACCTACTGTTAACCGTTCCTGAGCTTGATGCGAGTCGTGATGGGAGTGGTGAAGCTCTGCGGAAGTCGTGGGGAGACAATTGAGATCTGGATTCGGATCTCAATCATTCGACTGGGGTCATCATAGGTAAAGCCCGTGTTGGCGAGAGCCGAATCCACTTCATTAGCCAAGACTTGACATCCCGCAAAGGCAGCCGGCATGGAATCGAGTCTATTCGCGGTGACACAACGCACAAATCGCACATGCTGGGGATTGGTCGCATCAAGCACATAATGGATCCATCCATTGGGCAACGCCGTGTCGTCGCTGCCCCAACAAATGCCACCACAGGTCGTGGCATCATAGCCACGCGCTATTTGAAAATCCAGCCGTTGAACCCCTGGCGCAGCGATAGTGATGGCGTTATTCACCTTACCGGCGTTTCGCAGCTCCTTCGTCAATCGACCCAAAGCACGCCTGGCTTCTTGCTGGGATTGTACTACTAACTCACCAGAGAGAAACGAATGGCTCCCCACCAAGAAAGTGACAAGCAAAGCACCCAACAAAACTCCAAAGATAACAATTCCGATAAAAAGTTCAAGGAGAGTAAATCCATTTTCTACACCCCGAGTGGGGTGGACATCCCGCCCAAGCGCAGGAGTATGCACTCCTGAGGGGCCCCCCGATGCTTTGCCCCCAAGCTTTCTTGCTTTCGCAAGAAAGGGGGTATCGAGAACCCGATGGCGGGGTTGACCATCCAAACGCTCAAAGAATCCTCTCGCAATGTTCATATCGCTAGTCTCGCTAGTTCCGACACGTAAGAAGCGTTGTGAGGAGCGTGGGGGACTCCGTCACCGTTGGATCCCCACCCGCTCCTGGATTGGCGCTTAGGGTTGTTCCGTTCCAGGCACATTCACCAATCGTTCGATTCCGATGGCGCCAGCAAACAGAAACAGTGACTTGAAGGGGATCGGTGCCGCTCGATGCCACAACCATCAATGAATTGGCCGTAGGATTCACAAGACTCTTGCCACCCCCACCATTTACGGTTGTATCTGTCAACCAGGCATCCCAACTGGCAAACCCGCCAACAGGAGTAACGCTGGGCGTCGCGCACGCCCCACCGCTGTTCTGCCGACGCAGTTGCTCGAACACTCGATTCGCATCGTTCGTAGCCAACATGACATTACGGGCATGTTCGTTCAGGGTGAGCTGCCCCAAGGAGGCTCCCAGCAAACTGGCAAGAGCGACAGCGAGAAACAAAGCGCCGATGAGCAGCTCCACAAACGTCATGCCTGATTCTCGACTGTCGAATGAAATCAGTGCTCCTACGAATCTGCGCAATTCCATTAGAAAGCCTCCCGTTTCGAATGTGGATACGTATTAATCGGCCCACCAAGCTCCGGTTGTGATTTCCACCGCCCATGGAGTAAAGGGAGGTAAATTGGTACCACTGGTGAAGCTCGCATCATAATTCCATATACGGTTAGGGGCCGTGTACTGAACACCCCCATAGACCCAATTGCCGGTTGCAATCTGGCTATTCCACAGAGACACAAAGGAACCAGTAACTTGAAGGGTCTTACCCGTCCACTTTTCATGCAATCGAGGATAGTTTTCGAGCCCCCCGTTGTATTGAGTGCCCACTGTTTCATTAATCCCTACAATGAATGCAGCATTTACGGTTGTGTCACTGGCAACACGACTACTCAATGAATTGGTGCTGTTGGCATCATTCCAACTATTGGAAAGCAGATTCAACGCATCGCCGAACACTGCGCTCGGTTTCCTACTAACGGTATTGTAACTCCCTTGGATATAGACAGGATCATTGGATACCACCGTCAAACCTCCGGAGCGCATGATTTCTGCTCCGTTGACAAGCCGAATCCCTGGTTGCTGGCTAGGCACTGCGTCATCTCGTGTAGCATACAACAGTCCATTGGACGGCAGATGGTTGGGAAAACTCGGACTGCCTGGAGGATCCGCAGTATTATAGCCGGCTAATTTTTTAGATCGCCTGAGTTCAAGTTTCTAGCGCAACACCTGTATCCTGGTCTGACCCAGGAGAAAGGAGTTGCGCTAGAAACTTGAACTCAGGCTGCCGCATTCAACCAGCAAGTGCAACACTCGCGGACTTGAAGACTTCCGCCGGTGTTTGGAAGCCGAGGCACTTCCTCGGACGATGATTGAGCCAGCGTTCGACCGATTGTACCTGGGTC